>NZ_VIKY01000119.1:0-18840 GCF_009711925.1 Dolichospermum sp. UHCC 0352
TTCTTTGTGCAGTAGAGTCATTTGATAAATATCAGTTTTGATATCTTCGTCAATACTGCTTTGACGTAAATATTCCCCAGCAATATTACGCCAGTCCAGCTTATCTCCGTATTTACGACGAGAACGATGATTAGGGTCAGGATGTTGGTAAGGTATGTATAACGCCGAATCGTGGCGTAATTTGGAAATTATGTGTAACTTTACCTGTCTAGCCATTTGCAAAGCATTATTGTTCCCAAAGTGACCATCTACAACCAAGTAAGTGAGGGGGATAAAGTTAGCTATTAACTTAAATAGCTCATTAATCATTTTCTGAATTCTTAGTAGTTCAGATGTAAAAATCACCTCCTGTTTATTTTTGTTCTTACTCCCTTTTGGTCGTCCCCGTCCAGGTTTTTCTTGAGGTTTTACTTCTGGAATTGGTGAGACAATACTTTTTTCTACATCGCTCTTGATTACCTGTTCTATCTGAATCGGAAATGAGTGTCTTTGTTGAACACTTACTAATGATAAGGTAAAGAAAGATAGCCCCGATATTGGTTTGCTTGTTAGACTTGAGAAGAACCTATCTAATCCATAGGTTTTTTTCCCGGCTTTGCTTATTACTACTTCATCTCCTGCCAACAAATAAACATCATTTGGGCAAAACAAATGCCGCCGAAAAAACACCCAGAACACCGTTGCCCACGGTATGACTGTCCGAAAGAATCTGATTACCGTCCGATAACTACCACCACTAAGCGTCCAACGCGAAATTCCCAACATCGTTACTCGTCCGCTCATTGCTAACATGGCCATGATGATCTGACTCAATTGCCGCATAGTCGTCACTTTTATTTCTGGTAGCAGGCATTGCAGGAGTGTTAGGATATCAAACATGGGCTGTATGTGGTTTTCGAGTTTTTGTTTTGGAAGACTATAACTCTACTACATCAGCCCTCTCTCTTCATCCTCTTTTTTTGGCTACAGTATTGAGTAAAAAAGATAGTCAGCAAAGAAGTGAATATTACCAAGATGCTGTTTTATTGTCTTACGGGAAAGACCAGCTTGTTGTAACCATGTGTAAAAACCCTCCAGAATCGGTTGATTATACTTTTGGATTTTGGCTACTTCTCTGTCAAAGTCACTCATAATGTCTTGTGATTTAGATAATTAAGCACGTTTTGCTAACAATGTGGAACTATCACCATGATGAAATTTGATTTTTCCTTCCAGTTCATTTTCGTCTTCCAATTTCAACCAACCACTACCAGAAGCCTCATCATTTTCATCATTGCCTTCCCAAGTAAATTCTAATTTGTTAGCATTGCCGTCTTTAATAATATCACCATCAATATATCCAGTAACCAATCCAAATTGAAACTCACCATTTCCTTGTGCATCAATTTCGATATAAGCCTGTACTTCCATATTAAAATATTCATCATCCCAATTCGACATTTCATAAATATGCCAAGTTCCAGTAAATTCCATGATTTTATGCTCCAGAAAATAAATTAAATATATTACATCATTCTTTACTAAAAATCTCCTCTAGGGTTAGGGGTTTACCCGCAAGTTCAGAAGCTAAATCTCTGAGTTTAAACAAAGTTTCAAAATGTCCACGATCCAATTGTCCTTTTTTGGCAGATGACAGGGTTCTCTTATCTAAACCAGTCATTTCCTTAGCTTTTTGAATAGATATGTTTTTGTCTTCCGTCCAATAACTAGAAAGGTCAACATACTTGGTCATAAAAATACTTAGCTCCTGTTGGATTCTTCATTAGCTATTAATTCATCCCATATTTGGTTAATTTTGGCGTTAATGGCATCCATTGTGATGGATTCCCCTTCATGATTAAGACGCTGACAGGCTTCATAAAACAAAATCATTTGCTCTACCTGTGCGCCCTCGGTTCTACCTTGACGGTCGGCTATCCGTGACAAAATACCCCTGATGTCCCTATCAAGTTTGTAATTAACACGGTCAGTTGGTCGGTTTCTTCTTGGTCTTCCCACAGTAGCTATTGTCATATTTACGCCCTTATTAAAGCAAAATACATCAGCTATTTTTTATATTACATGATAATTAGTTTTTTATCTGTACAAAACACATGAAATTAATTATAATAGTTATGACAAAGGCGATCGCAACTTCTTGGCGGGAGAGCGATCGCCTTATAAACCCAGTAAGAAAAGGTTAATTTGATTATGGCACAGATAGAGAAAACCAACGAAGACCAAAGTTACTGCACCCGTTTTAGCGATGGAGTCAGTGGAATGAGTGTAACAGCTTTAGCTCAGTTTTGTGGGGTAGAACAGCAGACTGTTACCCAGTTCTTAAACCGTCTTAGGGATTCTGACCCTATCACGAATGAACTTGTAGAATGCCTAAAACCTTTTGTTGGTAGTGATTGGAGACTCATCACGAATGACCCTTCCGGCAGAGTTTTCATTATTGACGAAGTTTGTCATGCAGTCCTGGAATATTACGCACTGGAGGCAAGAAAGTATAAAGGTAAACAAATAGCAATTGAAAATTATCGGATAATTGCTAAAGCTGGGTTAAGAGTATTTATCTGGTCGCAAACTGGATACTCCCCAATTAATCCAAGCTCTCAGGGAATAATCAGCAAAGAAGAATTATCTGCCATGATCACCGCAGCCCTCGAAAAATCCCTGACTCCCATCACCCAACAACTCAGTGAGATTCAAGAGCAGTTGCAATTAGTCCCTGGTGTCAAACCTAAACGTCCCTGGACTCTGCCAGCATCCACACCACAGGAAGAAGTGCCACCAGATTATGTACAGATTGAAGACGGTTCTTGGCTTTCTCCCGAAGGTTATCAATCCATACTGAGACAAAGCAGACGGTCTTTACCTTGGGATGTCCGCAGACTTCATGGTTCTAACTAGATATTGGGGCAGTTGTGGTGACTGCCTCGTAATTCTTACAGGAAACTTTTATAGTACATACTAACTAAGAAATTCTTAGAGGAAAAGTTCACCCCCAGATAAGGATACTGTGGCGGCTTAGTTTTCAGTAATTACACTAACACAATAATTACTTTGGCATTTCCTCTAAGAATTTCTCAGTACCCCCGGCGATTCTTAGAGGAAACTTTTTATTATCCGTATCATCAATTTATATTTGTAGTTAAAGCTACCCATACATAAATACCAATAAATTCTTAGATAAAAAGTTTAAGAATGATAATATCGCCCCAGAAGGTTATATTGGTTTCGTTTTAATTCCCACAATATTAGAGTTTTGCGGTTTCCTCTAAGAAAATCCTTCAGTGATTACATTTACTCTACATAATTACTTTTGGGTTTTCTCTAAGAATGTTGGAAAAGTTGCTCCTACATTTCCTTTGTTCCAAAATTTTCTTAGAGGAAAATCCCAAAGGTACGTTATTCCGCCAAATATTCTATCACTGCTTCCAAATCTAACATTGCCTGATTAAATCTATTTAACATTGCTTCTGCTACTTCTGGTTCAGCATTAACTTTTGCTAGTTTTTCTCTAAACACACAGTCCAGAGCTTTTATCCACAGTGATAAATTGGTATTTTGTACTGCTGCTAATAACCCCATATTCGTAAGCACAGATAAATGAAACCCTAAATTATCTTGTCCACCGTAACCCAGATATCCATTACTCAGTTCTAGTTTTGCTGGGGTAAATTCCTCATATTGGTCAAAAGTAATGCCACTGGGTTCTAATTGTGGCTGAGGTAAAGGTGGTTGATTCATAATATTATAGAGTAAGTAATTGTGATATTTGTAAAACCCGGTCATTCCAAGTACCAAGTTAATCAATAATTTGATTTCGTGCTTCTATGTTATTCCAAACTTCTGAATTAGCTAACTCAAAAGCATAGTTAAATTCTATATCAGGGGCTATCCATTCAATAAAATACATAGTTTCTCTAATTAAACTTTTGACAACATCATTATTATTATAATCCAGTAATAAACACTGAATTTGTTTTAAGTGATTGTCTAACTTATTTAACCTGATAGAAACATCATCTTTAATAAATATTGTTTGTAAAGTAATTAAGTTAGTCATCCCAAAACCTCTATAAAACTTTAATTCCTGTAGAATTTGCTCTATTTGTTATGGTGTAGCACGACCATAAATAATCTCTATATAAATAATCTCTATCAATTAAATCCACTCCTTTACATAACTACTTTTAAATTTATTGATATTTTAAATAAAATATAGGATAATTATAGCAGTTATTACCAGGGAATCCCAATGGACAGAGATCATTACGATAAGTTAAGCGCTGAAGAAAAGTTAGAGTTTTTGGAAATTGCTACTGAACATTTGACGATAGATGAAAAAGCTAAGTTGGTAAAGAAATTATTTCCTATCAAAGACGATAATAGTTGCTCTGTAACAATGGGAAATTCTCAAGTCCATGCTAATACTGTTTATCAATTTAATCTGAACAGTAAAGATGAAACAGCAAACTTGTTAGAAGCTATCATAGTTAAAATTCGTGATACTAACAATAAAAGTCAATGAGTTTTTGGGGCAAGGATTTTAAAATCCCACCCCCTGATATTTTCTGTTTGGATATCTTACTTTTATCCAAACTTATTTTTTGTTTTAATATACATTCTTTCACACGCATCACAAAGTCAATGAATCCCAGTTACTAAATTTACTAAGTTCCCGCTGTGGAATTAGCGGATAAAAATTCTTAGAGGAAAATGATTATTTATCAGATTTCCTGTAGTTTTTACTGAGTGCTATAAACTCCCTGATATTTTGTACAGAATTACCGTTGTATATCATGTTGGCAACTTGGGTAACTATTTTCGTGGAAACTCCCAGAGAACGGTTTTTCCACTGGCCATCAATCTTTTCCTCCCAACTATACCCCCAACGCCAATGTAGATAATTATGCTTATCTCGTTCACCTTCAACACGGGGATAACTAACTATTGTTCCATTCTTTAATTTCTTATTTTCTATATACTGATATAAACAACCACAGGCATTAGATTTATCCGTACTTGAACTTTCCTCTAAGAATTTCTCAGTAAGTGAAGTTTCTTGATTTAATTCCTCAGTATCTAAGTTTTTCTCTAAGAATTTCTCAGTAGTTATTGACCCCGGCGATAGTTGCAAGGTATTGAACTCTGTTAACTCCGATGGCGGCAACTCTGGGATCAAGAAGATTTCCTGCTGTCTATCTTTGTTTTCTAATAGTGCCGTTGCCGGACGGGACTCCAAGGGGTCTAGCCAACTCGGCGGGATATCGTACCACTCGCTCAGGATAACCGGGGAATCGTTTACTGAGGATGTCTGTACAGTAGTTATCGTTCTCGCAGATTCCCACAAGTTCCCAACCTGCACGGAGTCCGGCAATTCCAAAACCTGCTCCGACTCCTGAACATAAATCGAGTTGTCGCATTTTTCCTCTAAGAAAATCAAACTGACTTTTTCGTTGACTTCAAACCACCCAATTGAAAACCCCAATTCCACTGCATTATCGACAACTGACAAATTCAGCTTCAGGGCTTGACTGAGTTCTTGTGTGGAAGCTGTTGTTCCATCACTCAAAAACAAAGCTATAAACCCTATCAGTTCCCAGTGTTCAGTAAGTTTTTTAAAATACCAATCTGGACTTAGATACTTTTGCTTAATGTAGTTAGTAACAATTATGGTTTGGTGTTTCCAAGTAATTGTGTGGCCGTCGTAAGAGCATGAACCGTCTTCCCAGGACTGACAATAATCCCAAGGCGTAGTTAATTGAGTGTTAACCATTGTCAGTAACTCCCTGAATCACTGTTGATGCTGCTTTCTAGTTGTGAGTCTGCACTGATTATTTTTGTTGATGTGGTTTCTGATTGGAGCTTTGGAATCGGAACTTCAGCAATAGTATGAGAATCATCAGTGCTTATATTTTCTGTTTCTATTCTCAATAAGGAATTTTCCCTAGCAATAAGATCATCTGCCACATCACCTATCACACCACTTTGCACACCAGAAATACTTGCTGTACAAGACTTATGTTGATCGCACACCAATTTCTCTTCTTTTTTCTTTTCTTCATTAAATTCTGTTTCACATTGTTGGGAAAAAGTTAAATCATTTTCTTGATTTTCTGTTTCCACAAAATTATTAAAACTGGTGTGATTGGTGTGGAAGTCTTGATTTACAAGGCTTTCTTGGTGTGGCAACTGCTGTGTATCTGGTTTGGAATTTTCATTTATTGCTATGTAGTTTTGCTTATTGACAATAGAACCAAAACTTACACCTTGTAACACTTGCATATTACGTTTACCAGATGGATGAGGTACAGTTACTAATTTGGCTTTGGGGAACAGTTGTTTAAACCTTGCTATCACCTGATTTACAGCCTTCACATTCTTATCTGATGCTTTTACCTGCTCTTGCCAAATAGCTTTTTGCTTCCCATTTTTAGTTTCTTCATAGGTAAGAGTTCCGTTATCTAAATACCACTGCTCTAACCTGGTCCAAATATCTGAGGCTGATAGATAGTCATTAGGGTCATAATTTAATTCTGTATCCTGGATAAACTGGAATAGGTGAGAGTTTTCTACTTGGATATCTTCTAGTGTTTGTTGGGTGCAACTGTAATCTATACCGTTAATCATCAAATCTTTAAGGGCATCAAGTAGGCGATTCAACAAAGCAGGGCATACCATCAGCCGTAAAAACATGGGGTCATAAGCAAAACGTGGATCTGCTTCTAATTCCCCCTTGCTTGGATCTGCACCTATCTTGAATGTCTTATTAAAATCTATGACTGCATTACGAGATAGTATGGCCTCAAGACTACCTTGTATATTTGGGACATCGTTGATATTGAATAAACAGATTGCATTGGGTGTGAACTCCTCATCATCTTTGCCTTTGCCCTCAGAATCAAGTGGATTACCAGTAACAAATGCTTTGAGGCTCTGGATCTTATCTAGCTTTGTGCTATTGGTATTTTCCGATGCCCAGTTTATCCGCGAATAGATTAATTTACGCAGTGGGAATTTGCGCCCAGCATCATATTGAGCAAAGTCAGTAAGGGTAGCTGATGTTATACCTTGTTTACCATAAATTGTGGCGATCGCTTCTCTGAGAGCATCTTTACCATTGCTACCTGTACCTTTGAGGAGTAAAGCCCGAATTAATCTACCCTTCAAACGTCTGACATTGGGTAAGTCTAAGCTGGCAGCTATGACTTTTAAGAAAATTTCCCGTTGAGGTGCATCCAATACATTAAGTAAGCGATCGCAATCTCCGGGATCTGCATTAGGATTATATTCAATCAGTGGAGCATATGTGTAATAGTAGCTGGGGTGATGGGCGACTAACTGCCATGATGGTTTATTACCATCCCACGTAATTTGCAGAATACCGTTGAGACAGTTTAATCCAGATGGGTTGAGACTATCTAACTTCACGGAAAGCTTTGATTTTGCCCATTTTATTGCTTCATCAATTCTGGAGGGTTTGGCATAAGGATAGGTTGCAACCAGTGTGTTATTTTCCTCACGTTTCCAAACTACATAGCTGTCGCAAAAATCGGCTATCCGCCTTCTCTCTATACATTCCGGTACTAGCTGGTAATGATTGCCTACCCATTTATAAAGCTTATCACCAGCGCAAATCCAAGGGGTATCCATGTAGAGTGCTTCTAATGCCAATTGCGAAAATCCTAATTTTTTTCTTTCTTTACCAGGGGGAATATCATCAAATTCTTCTTGCGCTTGTTCCGTTTGTTGTTGTGCTGCTTCCCTGATTTGGTTTTGTAGTAGGCTGGCTAATTCATCTCCATTCATGGCTACTATATTTGCAAAATCAGCTATATCGCCCTTTTCTGGACATTCTGGGAAGATGGTTAGAGGATCAATTACTACAAATGGTAATCCGACTTTAGCAGCAGCTTCACCGCATTTTTTAGCTTTGCTGTATCCGGTATCATCATGATCTGGCCAATAAATTATCCCAGCTACCCCAGCATCCTTGAGAGATTGAAAATACTGAAATAAAACCTTTTCACCCCAACTACCACCTTGAAAAGTGAATGTTAGTAGTTGATAAACGAACCGTGCAATGTCGGTACATTTCTCACCCTCAACTCCTAACACCCATTTACCTGCACCGTATTGGCATATTTCATCAAATCGGTATGGTTGCCAGTCATCACTACTCTTGCCTTTGCCTTTGACTGTCTCACCTTTATTGTTGATGTGGTAGGGAATGGTTATTTTATCCTCATTTGGTTTATCAGTTCGGTTTACCCACTGGGTAGAAGAATAGGGGTATTTAGTAATCAGGTTTTCCCCCACCATTATTGTTTCCAGTGCTGTTACTGGGTTAGGCAAAATGCCTATGCTGATGTTATCTGTGGAGATTGGGGCTGGTTGTAGGTTTTTCGCTTTACGTCGGATAGGGGTAACTTTGGGGTGTGAAGTGTATTTACTGTGCTTGCGTTCCTCTAACACTTCAGACCAGGGTTTGATTGCTTCCCGAATATTTCTGCATTCGCACCCATTCCAGCACTGATATTCACCTGTATTAATGTCAATGCTGAGGTTATGCCCTTCACACACTGGACAAATGTATTTATTTTTTTCCTTAGCTGGTGTCAGATTGTCTAGAAAATTCCTAATGTCAAATGTCTCAAGAGTTTGATAAACGTTGGTTTCAGTGTTGGTGAGTACCTGATTTTGACCCGTTGCGGTGATGATGCTGTCTTTATAATCCTGAATGGGCTTTGGTGTGAGTTTCATGACTGCACCTCCTTAGCCGCGAAAATTAATTGTGCTAGAAATATCTTTGTGAGTATGGCTACGCCACGCAAGCTATCACCAGAGTCTGGAACTTGTTTGTAAATCCTTGCAGGAAATAGCAGTAAACTATTGGAGGTTAGGAAAAACCTGCTAAAAAAGCATAAAAAATCTCTCAATTCGTACTGGAGACAGTAGCACAATCCTGGTTTATGAGTCATAATGTAAGTTAATGAATTAAATTTTTTTTCAATTTTGCCTTAGCCACTGTTTATGGTTAAGGTATTTCTTTACAAGTGAATTTAAGTTCCCCCCATTGTCGAAAAATTACTTTCTGCTATATAACAATAATATACACTATACTCCTACTACTTAACAATGATAGAACCTAAAGAAATATTAATTCAAGCTATAGAACAGGCAATTAGTGAAGGAACGACAAATGCTAAACTTTCTCGTGCTGCTGGTGTGAACAATAGTATGATTTCACGGTTGCTAAGTAGAGAAAGGGAAGATATAAGGTCTGGGGACTTCTTTAAGCTAGTTCATGCACTGCCTGAACACATTCGAGCAGCAACTATGGCTAAATTAGGAATGGTGAGCTTTGACTTAGCGGCAATTGTAGCAAGCTCGCCTCCAGAAGAAAAAGCTAGGGTATTGGAAGCGATCGCTCATTCTTTGAACGTCAAAAATCGGGTTAAAGAACGAGTAGTTGCGTGAATAAATGCTACCAATAGGTTATATACTATTTGATAAATGAATACTATAAGTTTTAATGATAGGTTCTTAGTGAGTGTAGTGTATTAAACCGTCAATTATTCAATACCTTAGTCAAATTACGAGGGTGAGATGATAATGCTTTAACCATGAACTCCCGTTCCTCGCTCTTGCTTGGCAAAAACAATCACCCCTAAAAATTCCTTAAAGGTTTCCGACAAGGATTTTTTAAATGTATTGACGGTAGGATAAGGGTTTTAGATTCTAAACTACCTTTTCATCGAAACGCTTATATATGATTATTTTTGCCGTTTTTGCCAAAAATTATCAAGGCTCTTATTTTGGCAATAGTATTGTAAATATAAGCATATATTTTATTCAGACATTACAAGGATTTGAAGGAATGCAAGAGGTTTACATCAACTTGGCTATAGTGGTATAGTAACTATAAGTAACGGCAAATGTCAACATTATAGGAGCAAGTCACCGCAAAAGGTTATAACTAACGTTAGAGGACGCTGGTTATAGCAGAATGATTGTGGCTACTAAAAAACCTAAAGTGAGCATTTATTTACCACCGGAACTAAAAACACAGTTAGAAGATTGGGCTGAGGAAGAAAACAGGAGCGTTAGCAATCTTGTAGAAACCGTCCTCAAGGACGCAATCTCTAACAGACAACAGCAAAAACAAAAGGCAAGTTAGAGCGATAGCTCCGCTCGCCGAAGGCATCGCCAATGACCAATGATGAAAACATCTCAAAACACGCAGTAACCCACCCTAAAAAATGCCGTGAAATAGCAGATAAGTATGGATGGAATCTACTGCGAGTAGAAACGACAAAATCTAAAGTCCTTAAATTCGACTGTGTTTTTGAGGGTGATACTCAGTTTCCTAATTATCAAGAGGGTAACAAAGATGAGTAAGTACATTATTTTCAAAGCTGAGGACGCAAGCGCCCAACAGTGGGAGCAAATGCTATTAGCTCACACAGGTGCTTGTACAGATATTCTTGCAGAACACTATGACAGTTCTAAAAAAACAATTCCCCAGCCTGGGTACAGATTGAGAGATTTTCACACAGTTGAAAAATTTATTGACCCTCAATTTCCAGGTGCAAGTACCCATAGCAGGGTAGGGGATTGGGAAGTAACAAGGGTTGAAGAATATATCCCCAATTTACCTGCTGGTGGGTTTGAGTTAGTAGTTATCTGTTACTGTCACTACTCCCCCGTGATTACTCCATTAGAACCATTGTCAAGACTTCAGTTTGTACAGGAACTACAGCAAGTTTAGTGATTCCTGCGGAGCGCTTCGCTATCGCACCTTCTACTCTCGCTAGATTTTCCCGCCGCCGGGAAAACAACATTATTTATTTTTATCGGTGGTGATGAAAATAAATTTTTCCTCTATTGCCAATGATAGAGGCAATAGAGGAATTTACAACTTATTAATTCTCTATATTTTGGCAATTCGGCAATGACGTGAAACGCGAGAATGGAACAAAAATACCAAATAGTATATAGAATACAGGAGGTTTAACCCTGGCAATTATTCAGGATTTTCCAACAAAGTTGAAGCCACAGAAATATCATATCTTTGTCCTGTTTCTGTAATTTGGAAGTCCAGAATAAAATACTTATTATCAGAGAAATGCTGATGTTTCCTAGTAATTAGTTCATCAATCATTTGTCTAACCTGATGCTGAGTTTCTGCATCTTCTGTGGGCAAATGTTTTTCTAAGAAAGCCTCAAGTATTGGTTGTTTTTCTGATTCAGTCGCCAACGCAGTGTTCCATGCTATTGCAGCCAAACTGAATAATGATTTACGCCTTCTCAATGTGCTTACATTATCTAAATACGGAGCAACGAACTGTTGGAGAATTTCTGACATTTTTGGAGCGCCCTTGGGTTCTATCGGTATATTTGCAGCCAATTCCCCAAATCCCCCCTCTACCATCTTCTTTCTCAGTGCTTCCAGGTTTTTCTGCTTATCTTGGGAACTCTGTTTTTGTTTCATCAAATCTTTAAAATCCTGAGACTTTCTCGCCATAGTGCATCTCCTGTTTTGATTATTTCTGGGTTTCTATTCCAACAATTGTTCTAAATCACTCAACAATTTCTCTAGCTTTTTGGTTTTTTTCACATCTTCCCACACCTGAGCATTCTTCAACCGTTTACCAATCTCGGAATATTTAGCATTCAATGTTTCTTTGGCTGTGATTTTCCCTGGGGTTAATTCCTTTACTAACTGCTTAATCTCACTTAAAGATAGATTTTCATTAATAACTTTATCCAGTAGTTCCCTACGTTCACCGTCATCTTTGAGTTTAGCGATCGCCCTAGCTTTGGTGTATTCTATTTTCCCCTGCCGCAATATTTCCAATACATCATCGGGTAAATTCAATAATGGTAAACGACTGGTCCGAAAACTTTCAGCACTGAATCTACCAACACCCGACAACACTGATTCAATAATTTCCAGTTGACGGGAAACGTTTTCCGTCAGGTCTAATCCCCGTTTTTTGGCGTTGGCTGCTTGGTTAAGAATTGATACAACTTCACCTGAATTTACATCAAGTTCCATACAGAGTAGTTCTAAAATCCCCTCGGTTTCTTCAATGGGGTTTAAATCTTCCCGTTGCAGGTTTTCCAGTAAAGCGATTTGCAGGGTTTGATGGTCAGATAATTCTTTGGTGATAATCGGTACTTCCGTTAACCCCGCTTCTTTGGCCGCCCGGAGTCGGCGTTCACCAGCGACTAACTCATATTCACCATTAACAGCACGCACTAATAAAGGTTGTAAAATCCCGTGTTCTTTAACTGACTGCACCAATTGACTGAGTTTTTCCGGGTCAAAATACCGTCGGGGTTGTTGAGCAGGTAAACGAATTTTATCAATATTAACGGTGGCAGTTGGTGATTCTGATTCCACATCCATACTCAACAAATCTTCCACACCACGCATTTTTGGGAGTTCTAAAGGTTTCTTGACCATTACAGTTTCTCCATCCCCAATGCTATCTTTTTCAGAACTGCGATCGCTGGATGTTTGGGGTCATATACAGCTAAGGGTTGACTATTCATCACTGCATCCGCAAAAGCTGTGGCACGGGGTATCTTCGGATAAACTTTAGCTAGTGGTGATAACTGCTGTTCCAAAGCCTCCAAAATCACTTTGTCTTGGTTGGCGTTTACGTACAAGGTTGGCACAAATCCGGCGATCGCTAATTTCGGATTGATATGTTTCTTCACCTGTTTGATGCTATCCAATAATAACTCCGTTCCCTTGAATGCTTTGTAATGAGTCTGAACTGGCACTAAAACATGAGTAGCAGCACAGAGTCCGAGAATACTGAGGATACCTAAAGAGGGAGGACAATCAATCAAAATGAAATCGTAGTTATTTAAAATGGGTTCTAAAGCTTGTTTGAGTCGTAGTTCCCTGGCCATAACCGCAGAGAGTTGTAATTCTACCGCACTGAGGGTAATATTAGCCGGGGCTAAATCCATACCGTGTAAATTGTGGTGAATTGGTAATTTAGTCTCTGGTGTGAGTAGTGAGTCAGCAACGATTTCTTCAAGTTCATGGGGTTCAAGTCCCATAAAAGTTGTCAGGGATGCCTGGGGGTCAGTATCTACCAGTAAAACTTTATGCTTTTGTGCCAGATGGTATCCCAGGTTCATCGTCAGACTGGTTTTCATCACTCCACCAGCTTGATTGAAAATAGCAATAATTTTAGTCACAATTTTCTTTAAATTCTTGGTTCTACAGTTTATGGTAATACTTGAGAGTAGCCCTTTCAAGGTGGTGAAATTTTGAACGAAGATTGGTTGTTTCAACCTTCAAAAAACCCAAAATATGAGCGGAAGATTCAAGATGATAGTAATGAAATGACGTATTTCCGTTAGTCACCTTGAAAGGACTATATTTGAGAGTCAGGGAAAATCAGGGGTAATTTATTAACAAAATCCTGACTTTATTATTGCATTTTTTTGTCATAAAAACTCTACCTTTAGTTATTGTTTAAGGATAAAATTATGAATAACTTAACACTCTCTGGCAACATTGTTGATGTTCTCCACCGCACCATTTTTCCCGGTACTATTCACATCACAGATGGACGGATTCAAACCATAGTTCGGGACCAGGGGCAATACTCACAGTACATTCTTCCTGGTTTTATTGATGCTCATGTTCATATCGAAAGCTCGATGCTTGTACCCACTGAATTTGCTAGATTAGCAACGGTGCATGGTACAGTGGCAACTGTCTCTGACCCTCACGAAATCGCCAATGTATTGGGTTTGGCAGGTGTGGAATTTATGGTAGACAATGCCGCCCAGACTCCCTTGAAAATAGCCTTTGGTTTTCCTGCTTGTGTCCCCGCCACCGAGTTGGAAACCGCCGGGGCAAAACTGACGGTAAACGATTTCCGTCAACTGTTTAAACATGGTATTTCCTATCTGAGTGAGGTGATGAATGTACCGGGGGTTTTGGCAGATAGTCCAGAAATGATGGACAAAATTCACCTAGCGCAAGGTTTGGGACTACCCATTGATGGTCACGCACCGGGGTTATCTGGGACAGGATTACGTAAATACATGGATGCTAAAATCACTACAGACCATGAATGTTCCACACTGAACGAAGCTGTAGAGAAATTAACATTGGGAATGAAGATACAGATTAGGGAGGGTTCAGCAGCTAAAAACTTTGATGCCCTACACAGTTTGATTGATTCTTACCCTGAACAATGTATGTTTTGTAGTGATGATAAACACCCTGATGATTTAGTTAATGGTCATATAAATCTACTGGTAAAACGGGCTGTGGCATTAGGTCACGATGTGATGAATGTCCTGCAAATTGCCTGTGTGAACCCTGTCAAACATTACAATTTGGATGTGGGATTACTACAAGTTGGGGACAGTGCAGATTTGATTGTTGTTGATAATTTACAAGATTTCACGGTGTTGGCTACTTATTGTCAAGGTGTTTTAACAGCAAAAACCGGGTCAACTTTATTACCATCAGTTCCTGTCAAACCTATCAATAAATTTATCACTACTCCAAAAACACCGGGGGACTTTGCAATTCCCGCTAGGGGTTCAACAGTCAGAGTGATCACCGTTACCGATGGACAATTAATCACAGGGGAAAAGTGTGTACCAGCACATATTGAAAACGGTGAGGTTATAGCTGACTTAGAGCAAGATATCCTGAAAATTACGGTTGTTAATCGGTATCAAGACACACAGCCGACGGTGGCATTAGTGCAGAATTTTGGATTGAAACGGGGGGCGATCGCATCGAGTGTGGCGCATGATTCCCATAATATTGTGGCAGTGGGGACAAGCAACACGGAAATCTGTGCAGCGGTAAATGCGGTAATCTCACATCAAGGTGGTATTGCAGTAGCAGAAGACAATGTAGTTCATGTATTACCTTTACCTGTGGCTGGGTTGATGAGTGATAGCGATGGTTATGAGGTAGCAAAACAGTATGCAGAACTTGATAATTGGGCAAAACAATTAGGGTCAAAACTGACTGCACCATTCATGACACTTTCATTTATGGCATTGCTGGTGATCCCAGACTTAAAACTCAGTGACCGGGGGTTATTTAGTGGTAAAGAATTCCGGTTTGTGTCGTTGTGGATTGATTAGATTTTAACTTGCAAAAATCAATATTTTCATAGGGTATAATCGCTGGTTTTAATAACATATTCAAAATCAAATTTATGCCCAAATTTATGCCAATTTAAAATATTAGGAATAAAATAGAAATTAAGTTTTTAAATTAAAATTATGAATCCAGAACAAGAGGCATATCAAATTGAATTTATAGAAGCCATGCCGGGGTTTATTTCAATTGTTGACTTAAATCTGACGTATCTTACGGTTAATAACAAACTATCTGCTTTGTTTAACCTAGAGAAAGAGAATATCAAGGGAATGCTGGCGGGTGGAAGTTGCAAAAAGCAAAGTGTGCAAATGCAGCAATTACTTGACTCCCCAGTGGGAACTGAAATAACTTGGGAGTATTATTTTGAAGGTACTTGTTTAGCTGTTTCGTCTAAACGACACGAGTTTTTTATTGTCAATCAAGCTGTTGATATTACTGAAAGAAAACACCTAGAGGAAAAACTTAAAGCATCTAATGAGAGAAATGGAATATTACTCAGGGCTATTCCTGAAGCTATTAAGTCAGGGGCGGGAAGACATTCTACTGATGAGTTAGAATTTCTTGTTAAATCTTTAACTGAAAATCCCATTGTTGACCGACAATCAATTGAAACATTAATTAGATTAGAAGTTCAAGTTAGGGAAAATTCTGCCAAACTGCAACAAGTCGAAAAAATGCTTTTATGGGAAGATTCTTCATTGATGAGCAGAGTCAAAGCATTAGAAGTTTATCAACAAAACGATGATGAGAACTGGGAACAACTTGCAGAAAGCAGAAATAAAATCAATGATTTATCTAAAATTGTGGGGATTATTACTAGCATCCCTGGTGGGTTAAAATCTTGGCTAATAGTGTTTATTATCCTCCAAATGACAGGAATCTTTGTTATAGATTTGGGTGTGAGATTATTGAACTTAGAACACTTCATACCCATTGAAAGAAAACAGTAATTATAGTTTTAAGCTTTTGATTTCGTGGGGTAACATGAATTTATCCTCTTTCCAAAACCCAGACTTTAATTTATAAGCTTTTGCACAGTTTTTAATGATTCCTGTGTACAAACTTAATTCTCTTGTCGTCGGAAAACTGTAATATTGAAATGGTAAATAATAAGCACACATTCCCGCCAAACACATTTGTAATTGAATATTAGTTGATGCTGAAACTGTGCCAACATACCAATCACATAACCACCGATTATATTGATCAAGTTCGTAGGGAATAATTATCAAGGGTTTTCTAGTGATTAAACTTCCAAGAAACTCTTTAGATTTTATTGCCCATTCCCAATGTTTTAATATTTGGGGGTTATCACTATATTGTCCGGGTTTCTGCATTTCTGGGGCATCAATCCACCTGGCACGACCATGAAAATCTTGTCCTTCATAATTGAGTTTGAGGGTATCCCCATCAGCAATAAATTTCAGGGTGGGTTTGATTCTTTGATTTGGTACAATCATCATCTTTTTCTAACATTATAACATAAATAAAATTATTTGGGGACTAAGTTTATTTGGGTTATTGAGTATTGTATCTTGTCAGGAAATTCCATCAAATAGCGCAATTTATACGGTAACAGATGTGGACAATAATTTAATTTTAACTATTAATAATCATCAAGAACTCAAGGTACAATTATGTGGTGTCTTGACTCAAATAACGGCTACCCTTCGACACCGCTCAGGGCAAGTCGCTCAGGGTGGTCTGGTCAGTATAGCTTGCTTGATTATTCTTACAAGCTCAGTGGCTTTAGCCCTCAGTTACTGACTATTAATTCCTCACCTCTAATTATGTTGTTTAAAAATCAACAAGCCAAACTATTACCACAGTTATCTACAGAAATCTTAGTACCAGAAGGTTAGTTAACCTCCATCCAAGACTTTAAATACTGTGTAATTTCATCCACAAAATTCTGCGCTCTCTCAAATAAAGCCATTGCTGACTCCATATCTGGTTCTAACATTTCTCCATAATCACTTGCTTGTCGTTCATCAAATGCCCGATGAAAACTCCGCGATAACTCCTTAGAAAAAATTCCTGTCTTCACAAACTCACGATCAAAAAAACTAACTATTCCACTATGTTTAGAACTGCCTAAACCTTTAGTTGCTAAAAGACCCAGTGCCGCATAAAACATTGCATAATAAGAGCGATTGATAGTACCACGAAAAGCTGATTGATTGAGTAAAATCTTTGCTTCTCTTAAAGTTTCTTCACTTTCAGATAAACGGTACTCAATTAATAACTTTAGTTGCTGATTTATCATATAGCAATACCCTCTTGTAACACCTTAGACAGTAAGGGACTAGCCCCCATAGCTCCCCTTTCTACCTGTGCTTCTGTGACGACAAAGGTGGAAATAACTAGATCATATTTAAAACCTACTTCCCACGCCAAATCACTAATTTTTTCTCGGCATGATCTATCTAATTCAGTAATTTTAATAAACACATCTAAATCTGATTCTTCTGTAGCATCACCCCGCGCTCTTGAACCAAATACCCGTAAATCCAAAATGGGAATTATCGCTTCTAGTCGAGAGCGAAACTCTGAAACAATTTTTCGATCACTATCCTGTATCATTTCTATTCCTCTAAAGAAAAACCAATCTTTGCTAAATGTTCCTTAATCTTTCTATTTAAATAATAAAGCAATTCCTGTTTGTTTAGAACCGGGATTTAATTTAAGTTCTAAATCTTGAACAAATCCCTATAATTTCATAACTCCATCTCCCAATCCTCATATTGTAACTCTTCTATTCGGCTAAACTCTCCCACATTATGAGTCACCAAAACTAAATTATTAGCAATAGCGATTGCAGCAATTTGTAAATCATAAACTCCTATTGGTGTTCCCTTTTTCTTCAAATCAGAACGAATATAAGCACAAACTTTTGCTGCATCTTTATCAAAACTAAGAATTCTAAACTGACTCAGAAAACGCTCTGATTTCTTGATATTACTCTCTATTTTTTGGCTACAAAAAGCTCCATAAAAAAGTTCAAATGCAACTACTGTAGACAAATTAATATTCTCAGGGCTTTGTTCTGACAATTTTTGAACAACTAACTGATTGCTATTATTAAGCAACTTGATGCAAACATTAGTATCAAGTAAATATGTCATAACAAAAAATCTCTCTCCTGCGCTTCTGCTTGATGCTCCCTAACCAGTGGTTCTCCTTCCCATCCACCAATAACTTCCTCAAAAAAACCAGGAAACCAGCCCCTATTTTCAGGCGTAATTATAGGTGTATTTTCCGTGACATCTTCAAGAATAGATGTGATTTCTTCTTCTAAAGTCCGTTGATGACTTTGAGCAAGATATTTGAGTTTTTCAAGAACGATAGGATTAAGCTTTTGCAAAATAACTGGAGTCATAAAACCTATAAAGTAAAACCAACATTAGCTAACTATATTTTAATCTCCTCATCCAATAATTGCATCTCTCGCACTCACCTAATATCATTGCACTCATTCTGTCCTCAAAGCTCTCCTCCAATGACCAGCAACCATCTTTAATAACGTAGTAATTGATACAATCATTATAGTTAAATGGAAAAAGCCGGGATAAACCCAGCCTATTTATTATTTAATTGCCATAGATATCACCTTCTGGAATGAATTCATCATCAACAGGGGAATTACCATTAACAGTGAAAGTCTCTACTGGTTTGGATTTATCAAG
>NZ_VIKY01000011.1:0-4605 GCF_009711925.1 Dolichospermum sp. UHCC 0352
TCAAAAAAAATTAGATGCGTTTCCCCTGCCTATGGAGGTTGGCAAGAATATGAACGTCGTACAGAATTAAAAAGAAAATATCCGGGATTTTATATTAAAGAGACATATACTGTTTTTTTGCTACGTTGTCTCAAATTACTCGCACAAAAAGGAAGACTTGTATTTATTATTCCTGACACTTTTTTGTATCTTCACAGTTATATTACTATTAGACGTTATATTCTCGAAGAATTTACAATTGAAAGTATAGATGTCTTTCGTTCATCTCTATTTCCTGGTATTTCATTTGGTTATGCTGGTCTTTGTATTATTTCTATACGTGCTGAAAAACCGAAATACAACCATTCTTTTTCTGTAAAATTTGTTGACTCTTTAAGAGATTTTACAGAATCTCCAAATATGAAATCTAATGGTAATAATATCATTCAGAAAGATATTTTTGATAGTGAATCTCTATCTATTCCTATATCGGCTAATGAATCAGTTTTTAATAAATTGTCAAATAATATAATTAAAATGGTTGATATTGCTGACTGTGTGACAGGTTTCTACTCAGGAAATGATAGAGTTTTTCTGCGGAAAGCATCTGCTTTAGTCAAAGGTTCTGCTGATTATTTAGTCGTTAATTCTAGTTCTATTGAAACTAAACCTTCTACATTAAAAAATCCTTTAAATGGAATAGAAGGATCACAACATTTTATTCCTATTCTAAAAGGCGGTGGTTATAATTTTATGAAACCAACTCAATGGTATGTAGATTGGAGTCAGGATGCAGTTGAACATTATAAAACAAATAAAAAATCAAGATTTCAAAACTCATCCTACTATTTTAAAACAGGAATTGGCTTTCCTATGGTGACATCTAAACGTCCTACGGCTGCATTAATTGAGGAAAGTCTTTTTGATCAATCTATAGTAGGAATTTTTCCTAAATCTTCAGTTGATTTATATTTTCTATTAGCTTATTGTAACTCGCCAGTATTTTGGGTTTGCTTAAAAGATATTAATCCATCTGCAAATAATTCTGCTAGGTATATTTTAAAAACTCCTGTAATTTTACCAGATGAGGATACTCTAAAATATATCTCTTTGAAAACTCAAGAATTACTAGTAGAACTCAAACAAGGTAATAAACAAGTATTATGTGAAATTCTACAACAAGAAATTATTGATTCTATTATGAAATACGTTCATAAGCAGGTATCTCATAAACTAGTAGATACATCTGTTATCAATCTCCTTTCACCGTTCTAAAATTATAGAATGTGTTTGTCTTGTTGTCACATAAAAACTAGCCTAATTTGATATTTACCAGGTAGAAGAAATCGCTGTTCGGAAATTGCGGTAGTTTTGTCTAGGATTTGGAGAGTCATAGTAATTTTATGGTTATGACTTTAATCTTGATTATAACTCATGGTCGGGTGATAATTCTCAGGTGAGGTGAATGTTTCGGTGGTGTATCTGTGATGGTTCTATTGTCTTCTCTTATTTACATGATAGTTGGTGATGGTTGGGTGAGATGATGTGAACAGATACAGGGTTTTCGGGTTGTAATTTAGTGTTATTAATAGTTTGTATTGTTGAGTTTCCTTGCGTCAACCCAACCTAATTACTCATATTTCTAAATCCTCATCTAATATTGTTTCAATATCTCTTGCACCATGAATAACTCGCAAAATATCAATTTCTGATTCAGTGATACGATAAAAAATGAGATATTTTCTAAATCCTTTAATTGATTGTTGTCGAATATCTGCTAAATTGGGATGGGAAAATTGACAGAGTTTTCCCATTGCTGGAGTTTTAGCTAATTGTTTAAATGTTGTTTCTGCTGCTATTAAAAACCGGTCGGAAACGTCTAAACTGTCTTCTGCTATGTAGGTAGCTAAATCTATCAAGTCGCGGATAACTTGAGGTCTTTTTTTAATTGCAAACATCATGGCTAAATTGCACTTTGACGTTTGTTAGTTTTTTCACGAACTGCTTGACGAATATCTTCCCAATCTTGTGCAGTCATTTCTGTTGCATTTCCTGAGTTTAATCCTTCTAAAAGCATGGTTTGTAATCGTTCGTTTGCTCTGTGTTTTTGGTCTTGTCGCACTAATTCTCGAAAATATTCACTGACGCTGCTGTAACCACCTTGCGCTACCTGTTCTTCTATATAATCGCGCATGGTGTCAGGTAAGGAAATATTCATACTTTTCATAATGTGATTTCAGTGAATCTTCTTTTCTATAGTATGGCAGTTTCTGTCATTTTCTGCCATGATAACAGTGATGATGATTTGTAAAGTATTGTAAATATTAATCAATGAGTTTTCAAAATCACCAAATTTAGTTTCAACCTAACCTACTTGCTAATGATGAGTTAAAATAAAAATATTGTCTACTCAAATGGGAAGATTTATGGAGAACTTACTACCTCAAAACATTTTACAATTAACTACTGCCGAAAGAATCCAATTAGTCCAAGATATTTGGGATAGTATCACTGTAGATGCTGATAATGTAACTATTAGTGATGCTCAAAAACAGGAATTGGAGAGACGTTTAGAACTTTATTATCAAAATCCTCATCAAGTTTCTAGTTGGGAGGAAGTGAAACAAAAATTTAATCGTTAGTTAATATATGACTTACAAAATTTTCATTACACCAGAAGCAGAACTTGATTTAGAGGATGCTTATAATTGGTATGAACAGCATACTGTTGGATTAGATTCTGAATTTATTCGTGTTGTTGATGCTAGTTTTTCAACTATTCAACGTAATCCTTTTGCTTGTCCAATTGTTCATGAACAAGTTAGAAAAAAGTTAATTCGGAAGTTTCCCTATGGATTGCTTTACATTATTATAGATGAAACAATTTCTATTATTGGTTGTTTTCATGTTAAACGTGATCCGCAACAATGGGAAAGGCGTTTATAAGATTTAATTCATGTGATAATTCGCTCCAGTAATCCCTTGTAATAGTTGACTGAGATAATGTAAACAGATACATGGTAAGGTTTTCGGACTGCGAACTGCTTGCAGCAGCGCTTCGCTATCGCTCCAGTAATCCCTAGTGATGATTAGATGAGATAATGTGAACAAATACAGGATTTTTGGGTTGTAATAAGTGCGTTATTAATGATGGGTTATGTTATTGTTAACTCATCTTCAAGAACTTTTTTAAGGTGAAATCCAGTTGTCTAATTTTAGCTCTGAAATTCGGCTATAATGACGAGTGTTGTTAGTGACTAAAATATAGTTTCTAGTTGTTGCCACACTAGCAATTAATAAATCGAAATCTGCTACTGGTTGTCCTATTTTTCTAAGTTCTGCTTTTAATTCTCCAAACTTTTTGACAGCATTATTATCTAAATTTATAACTTCAATATCTTGAATGAATTTTTATGCACGAGTTAAATTTTCTGCTACTTTTTGAGAATTGTAAGCACCAAAATACAATTCAGCAACGGTGATGTTGCAAATAGAAATTTGCTCCCATCCTATTTGTTGAATTTTATCTCTGACGGAATTAATGTTTTTAATCCAGTAAATGCAGGTGTCAGTATCTAATAAATAAGTCATAAGCTAATATCGTAGTTAGAAATAGTTCGGCTATCATAAATCTCTTTGACTATTTCTGCTGCTGTGCGTTCATCTTCCCAAGCACCATAATCCCTAGTAATGCTTGAGTGAGATAATGTAAACAGATACAGGGTTTTTATAGACTAATTCGCCATCATTTGATATAATGTAGAACGACAATCACATTATGATAAGAACCATGTCACAAACTGGATTAAATCTATTCATTCCGATGGAGTTATTGATTAACTCTTTAAATGCGCTAAGTTTATCAGAAAAACGAAAGATTTCACAACTTCTTAATGAAGCGATCGCTGATGCTGAAGAGGAAAATTGGCAAGAAGATGAAGAAACTAAAAAAGAAATTCAATTAGTCCGTGATGAATATGCGAATGGTAGTTATAGTAAATTTAGTAATATCAAAGAACAGTTAAAACAAGGAGCTATTAAAAGAGCAGAACGTGATTTAGGATTAGTTGAAGAGTGGTTTAATTTGGAAGAGGAAGCGTGTTAAGTAAGGGAAAAATAATCTATCCCCAGCGTGGTGAAATCTACTTGGTTAATTTTGATCCAACTATCGGTTCAGAAATCAGAAAAACACGACCAGCTTTAATTTTACAAAATGACGTTTCTAATCAATATAGTCCTGTAACTATTGTAGCTGCTCTTACTTCTCAGTTTACAGAACCTTTGTATCCTACTGAAGTGATAATTAAAGTACCAGAAGGAGGTTTACAGGTTGATTCTGTTGCGCTTCTTAATCAAATTCGTTCTATTGATAAACAACGATTAATTAAACGGTTGGGTGTTCTGGAATCAGTCACAATGGAACAGGTAGATAGAGCAATTCAGATTAGTCTAGGTTTAGTGAATTTAACATAAATGAATATTTCCAGGTGTATCTGTGATGGTTCTATTGTCTTCTCTTATTTACATGATCGCCCTAAATATCCCTAGTAATACTTGAGTGAGATAACGTAAACAGATACAGGGTAAGGTTTTCAGGTGCGAACTGCTTGCAGCAGCGCTAGTTCC
>NZ_VIKY01000120.1:0-23807 GCF_009711925.1 Dolichospermum sp. UHCC 0352
CAAATGCTTCGCCCGTACAGTGGTCAGTGGTAATAATTATTATTGCCTCTTGCCTCTTGCCTCTTGCGTCCTGCCTATTCTTTTGCTAAGACACCGTTAAGGAAAATATCCGCTAGTCCCTCCGCCATTTTTTGCATTTCTTGGGGGGAGGCGTTGGGTTCTATGAGGGTATGATCGGAGAAACCGGCGATCGCAAATAAACCTAAAAAAACTTTAGCTCCAAGTTTGGCATCCATCTGACGATAGATGCCTTTATCTATTGCGGTTTGAAAAAATGCTTCAGCAACGGCTGTCATTTTATCAATAACTTCTGTTTGAATGCGATCGCGCAAATCTGGATGAAATTGGACTTCCATAAAGCAAACGCGCATGATATCGGCGTTTTTTTGTAAATTCCACATCCGCCGGCGCATAACTTGATCGATCGCCTTATAGCTACCCATTTCGCTGAGTTCTGTCAGCAAATCTGTGAGAATATCTACCCAGCCGCTAGTAGCTACTTCCACCAAAATTGCTTTTTTATTGGCAAAATGACGAAAGAGAGTTCCTTCAGCTACCCCTGCGGTTTGTGCTAAATCACGGGTTGTAGTTCCCTCGAACCCTTTGGCTGCAAACAATCGTTGTGCTGCTTGCAAAATGCGTGTACGCGTCTGCATTTCTGATGATGGAGGAGAACTAAAAATCCGCATGGTAGTTATTTTGATATATTTAAAACAAGATTCGTAGCCCTATTGTGGAACATCAAATGCTAAAAATACAAAAAGCTTAATAGAAGATAACTCTCTTTTTGTTAAGTAGTCTATTTCTCAAGTAATGTAAATTTACTTTAACTTTTGCTTATGCACCAGACAATTTTAAATTTCTTCATGGGTAACGTTAAAAATTCCCCATTCCGGCGGCTATTAGCCACCACTTTGGCATTAATGGTATTTAGTGGAGGATTGATCCCAGAAACAGCTTTAGCCCTGCAAAAATCCCCAAATTCCATTCAACCTTATCTAGAACAAGTAATTAATCGTCTCACTGAATTTCGCCTGGATAATGGACTGAAATTCATCGTTTTAGAAAGACATCAAGCCCCAGTAGTTTCCTTTCTCACCTATGCTGATGTCGGTGGAATTGATGAACCAGATGGACAAACAGGAGTAGCCCACTTTCTTGAACATCTAGCATTTAAAGGCACAAAACGCATCGGGACTACAGACTATAAAGCCGAAGCACCACTTTTAGCCAAGTTAGAACAGTTAGATAACCAAATCAAAACTGCAAAAACTAATAGTAAAAAAGATGAAATAGCGCGGTTAGAAACTGAATTTAAATCAGTAGAATCCCAAGCCATCAAATTAGTTAAACAAAACGAAATGGGGCAAATTGTTGAACAATCTGGAGGTGTGGGCTTAAATGCAACTACTTCCTCCGAAGCTACTCGCTATTTTTACAGTTTTCCAGCCAATAAATTAGAATTGTGGATGTCTTTAGAATCAGATCGCTTTTTAGATCCTGTATTTCGGGAATTCTATCAAGAAAAAGAAGTAATTTTGGAAGAAAGACGGCTGCGAGTGGAAAATTCTCCTATCGGCCAAATGGTGGAAAAATTCATAGATGCTGCTTTCAAAGTTCATCCTTACCGCCGACCGGTAATCGGTTATGATCAAGATATTCGCAACTTAACACCAGAGAATGTTAAGAAGTTTTTTGATGCTTATTATGCTCCCAGTAATTTAACAATTGCGATTGTGGGAGATGTCAACCCTGCGGAAGTGAAAAAACTGGCACAAACTTATTTTGGGCGTTATGCAGCTAAACCCAAACCCCAACAAAAACTACCTGTAGAACCCCAACAAACTGCCACCAGGGAAGTTACTTTAGAATTAGCTACTCAACCTTGGTATTTAGAAGGTTATCATCGTCCTGCTGTGACTGATCCTGATAATGCAGTTTATGAAATAATTGGCAGTTTATTGAGTGACGGCAGAACATCAAGACTGTTTAAGTCTTTGGTAGAAAAACAAAGTTTAGCCCTAAATGCTCAAGGTTCTAGTGGCTTTCCAGGGGATAAATATCCTAATCTCATCTTCTTTTATGCTCTCACATCTCCTGGAAAAACAGTCGATCAAGTAGCGATCGCTTTACGCCAAGAAATTGATAAGTTGAAAACAGAACCTGTATCTGCGGTGGAATTAGCCAGAATAAAAACCCAAGCAAGAGCCGGATTATTACGCAGCCTTGATTCTAACTCAGGCATGGCACAACAGTTGTTGGAATATGAAGTCAAAACCGGTTCTTGGCGCAATTTATTTGGGCAATTAGAAAAAATTGCCGCAGTCACTCCTGAAGATATTCAAAGAGTAGCCAAGGCAACATTTACGCCAGAAAATCGCATAGTTGGGAAGTTGTTATCAAAACAACCAGGATAGTACCGCAGGGCGGAATTAAAAATTAATAATTAAAAATTAAAAAAGCAAATTATCCCAGCTTTTTGGAGATTTTTAATAATTTGTTGATTTACGCCGTGTTGTCCTAAAAATTCTTAAATTCAAAAAGGATTAATCTTTCAATCCTGAACCAAAATTGCAGACAAATATGTTGAGGTTAGATTTGAAAAGCAAAAAATTCCAGTTTGCTAAGGGACAAAAATTTGTTTTCACATTGGTGATTGTTGTTGCTTGTTTGCTCGTAAATTTGAATTTTTCTTGGGCAGCAACAACAGCAAAGCATTACGATGAGTTAAAATTTGCCCCCGTTTCCGCAATTAAATTACCCAAGTATGAGCGATATGCACTTAAAAATGGCTTGGTAGTTTATTTGATGGAAGATCATGAATTACCATTGGTAACAGGTACAGCATTGATCAGAACAGGTAGCCGTTGGGAACAACCCGAAAAAGCAGGTTTAGCTAGTTTGGTGGGTTCTACATTGCGAAGTGGTGGCACTAAAAAGCATTCCGCTGATGAATTAAATGAGATATTAGAACAACGGGCTGCGTCTGTGGAAACAGATATGGGAGAAGCTGCTGGTAGTGCTAGTTTTGAAGCCCTGAGTGAAGATCTAGAAATGGCATTTGGGCTATTTAGTGAGGTATTACGAGAACCGGCTTTTGCACAGGAAAAGTTGGATTTGGATAAAACTCAAATTCGGGGTGGTATTGCTCGTCGCAATGATAACCCTAATAGTATTGCCAGTCGAGAGTTGAGAAAATTAATTTATGGGCAAGAAAGTCCCTACTCCCGAACTGTTGAGTATGCAACTCTTGATAAAATTTCCCGTGATGATTTGCTGAAATTTTATCAACAGTATTTTCACCCCAATCAGATCATTTTAGGGATTGTGGGTGATTTTAATTCTCAAAAAATGCGATCGCTCATTCAAGCCAAGTTTGGTGATTGGAAAGCAAATACTCAAATTGCTAAAACCCCATTACCACAAGTCACACAAGCTAATTTAGGCGGTGTATTTTCTGTTAATCAACCCCAACTCACCCAAAGTAGCGTTTTAATTGGTCATTTGGGTGGAAAATTCGACAATCCTGATTATCCAGCTTTGGATGTCATGAATGGCGTATTAAATGGCTTTGGGGGACGTTTATTTAATGAATTGCGATCGCGTCAAGGATTAGCTTACTCTGTATATGGAATGTGGAGTCCCCGTTTCGACTACCCCGGAACATTCCTAGCTGGAGGACAAACCCGCACCGAAACCACAGTTCAATTCATCAAATCCCTGGAAACAGAAATTAAACGGTTACAAACTGCAAATATCACAACCCAAGAATTAAATAAAGCCAAAGACTCTACACTCAACTCCTTTGTTTTCAACTTTCAAGATCCTAGCCAAACATTATCTAGATTAATGCGATACGAATATTATGGTTATCCCGCTGATTTCCTATTTCGTTATCAAAAAGCCATTACTGCTACTACAGCAGCAGATGTTAAACGGGTGGCACAGAAATACCTGAAACCAGAGAATTTAGTGACTTTAGTAGTCGGAAATCAAGCTGCTATGAAACAACCATTAACTGATTTAGCAGCCAAGGTAACATCAATAGATATTACCATTCCCGGCACTCAACCAGCAGTTAGGAATTAATAGAATTTAATTTAGATCCCCGACTTCTTAAAGAAGTCGGGGATCTGGTTGTTTTTGTTATTAATTTAAAATAGTTCTTCCTAGTCAATTATATGATAACACACTGAAAATTTTTTGTCAACACCATAAAATCACTTTTTTCCGGTTGGTGTTTTTGTGTTAGCCAGAGGGTGGGTTAGCTTGCACCTTAACCCACCAACAACTGATTTCGCAAACCCTACGGACTTACTTGAGGATTTTTGGAGTTATTTTTTTCCTTCTCTAAAAGCTCCTCAACTGCATGAAAATCAGACCAGACAGTTGCACCGTGTTCATAGTTATCAATCCCCACCTTATCAGCTTCAGGATTAACACGCAGCTTACCAATAGCATTGAGTCCAGTGAACATTAAAAAGGCAAAAGCAATAGTAAAAACTGATGTTGCAACTACGCCCAAAATCTGCACACCCAGCAAATCAAAACCACCACCTAAAAACAGTCCAGCTTTTTTATTCAAAGTCAGTTCTGGTTGACCTAAAAAACCAACTGCCAGTGTACCCATCATGCCATTAATACCATGAACAGAAAATGCTCCCGCAGGATCATCAATTTTGCACGCTTCAATAATATCAATACCCAAAACTACTAAAATTCCCCCAGTTAAACCAATCACAACCGCCGCCCAAGGTGCTATAAAAGCACAACCAGCGGTAATACCTACCAAACCTGCCAAAGAACCATTCAGACAATAGACTAAATCCCATTTACGTGAACGACTATATTGATAAAACATCGCCGCTAACGCCCCAGCCCCAGCCCCCAGGGACGTATTCAGGGTGATTAAACCAATTAAGCCAGGATTACCAGTACCAAGGGTTGAACCGGGGTTAAAGCCATACCAGCCAAACCAGAGAATCATCGTTCCCAAAGCTGCCAAACCTAAGTTATGGGCTGGAGGAATCTGCCCCCAAGGAGTTCGTCCAGGGCGTGGCCCAAGTAAAAAAGCACCAACTAAAGCTGTCCAACCCCCAACGGTGTGAACTACCGTACTACCAGCAAAGTCATGAAAACCAATTTTCGCTAACCAGCCACTGGAGTTCCATACCCAATGTACAACTACGGGATAGCTGAATGCAGCCATGATGGCACTATAAATTAAATCACCGATAAAGTCCGTTCTCCCAGCCATTGCCCCGGTAGTAATTGTACTGGCAGTAGCCGCAAAGGCAAACTGAAAGAAGAACAAAGTATAAGCATTGAGTCCAGAAGCGATTCCGGGAACACCACCATTGGTAAAAGCACCATTAACGGGTAATTGACTCAAGAAAAAGGTATCTGTACCAATAAACCCACCAGCACTCGTACCAAAGGCAATGCCAAAACCCACACCCCACCAGATGAGAATGGTGACAGCGGCATCAATAAAGTTTTCCAATAGGGCGTTTACTACACCTCTTCGGCGTAGCAAACCTGCCTCTAACATCGAAAATCCAGTCTGCATGAAGAATACTAAAAAGCCTGTGAGTAGTACCCAGGTAGTATCAATGGAAATTTGTAATTGTTTGGTTGTTGCGTCTAATGATTCCAGTGTCACAGGATCTGCGGCCTGGACAACTGTGGGCGCGAAAATTGCCAAGACCATTGAACCTATAGCTAGTGCTAGAAGGCGATATAAGGGGCGAATACGTTTATTCATTGCTGTTTTTCCTGCTAGAAAAGCTCTAATTAAGTTAGGCTTTTTATCTGATGTTGATGGTTGTAAATCTGTTATGTCTGTTCAATATGGTTATCAAAAATAAACATAGAACAATAACAGAAACTTATTTGATAATTCCTGCTTTTAGTTAAGTGGAATATTTATCAACTTGAATTACATAATAAATCAGAATTAAATTCTGATTTCTGAATTATTTCTTCATAAAGCTGGTTAATTCTCTATTTAATGAGAAAAAATATTCTGTATCATAAAATACATTTTTTGTAATTAGGATAAATTATTCACTCTGCAAAAATACAGAAAGCTTGTGTATTCCTGACAATATCAGCATTTACTCTGATTTGCATCTCTTAATTACGCCTGAAATCCTTCATATACAAAAATCTGATAATTGCGTAAATAGATATGTAGTATTTATATATACATTTGCTCCAGTCTAATATCTATTTGTGGTAAAATTTGGAACTTAGAAATATGTTTAGGAGTATTGGGACGCGAACTTATTAAAAGAGATTTAGCAAAAGTCAACAATGATGTAATTTGGTTACTTCTCGCGTCAATATTATCTCGACATACTATAACTTCTGATAGTTCATCAAGAATTAGTATTGTTAGCCTTATATCTTGTGTTAAAGATTGGGAATTACCTATTTTTGCTTTATTAAGTTCTGCACTAGATTCTTTTTTAAAGGTAAGTCTTCTTGAAGAAAATTCTCTTATTTCTGAACAGACTTTAGAGGGTGTTTGAAAAGTTATGGTTGATGTATCAAATATTTTTTACCCCACCCTAACCCTCCCCTTGTAAAGGGGAGGGAACTGGATTTTTATTGTTTCCCCCCTTTACAAGGGGAAAGGGGGGTAGCAATGTGATGAAAATTACGGAATACCACTTTTCAAACATCCTCTTAGATTTTATATCTACTTGGGGAGAAAATTATGCGAAAGCTCCTCGCACAAGAAAGCAACTTAGAGAGTTTAAATCTCTGATTCAATCAGTATTAGATAAAGTAGATGATTTGGATATACAAGAGGAATGGAAGGAAGGAATAGGGACATTTTTTCAAATAGCAGGACAACAGCAAGACAATCAATATTCAGATCAACGTATTTGGTCAGATGCTGGTAATTTGCTTAAAAAAATATATAGTCCTGCTGTCTTAAATGCTGATACAGGTGCAAATTATTATAAAGTACAAGACAATATATGGCGATTAATTAATTTGAGATAATATAGTACACCACTAATCACCTGATTATAAATTAATTAAGCCACATTAATCAATTGTTCTAAAGATTTAGCTAAGGGTAAAGGCTTTCCATATTCTTGATATTCAGCAATTAGCATTTCCATCACTTCCTGAGCATTTTTAACAGCTTCTTCATAAGTATCACCATGAGTATGATATTTTTGAGTAGGAAATTCAGGTAAATGAACTAAATAACATTTATCTTCACTACTCCATTGAATAATGATAGTATAAGGTAAATTCATTCTTCTAACTCCTTCTCTTGAATTGATTTTAATTTAGCTAATTTTTCGTTAACTTCTTTTTCTATATATAGTTTAGCATCATCTCCATCTTTGCCAGAGATGGTAATAGGATCTTCTGGTAATAAAGGATGATACCAACGGGTATGACTTCCTTTTGCACAACGGTAAATAAACCCAGCTTTTTTGAGTAAACTTTTTAATTCTCTGATTTTTTTCGGCATTTTTCCACGGAAATATTATTAAGGTATATGAATTGACGTTAATTTGATACCAATCAGTAATGGGAAACTCTGACCAAAGATCCTGAAAGCTAACTATATTTCTTATTTCCTGGCATAAGTTATAAATAGTAATGATGCTTTGTGCAGATTTTCCTCAATTAATTAAATTTGATTTCTTAAACACTCATGTCTTCAACTCCCCAGTATCTTAGCGGTAACGATATTCGTCAATTATTCCTTGATTTCTACGCACAACGGGGACACCAACCGCTTCCCAGTGCTTCTCTTGTTCCCGAAGATCCCACTGTGCTGCTGACTATAGCAGGTATGTTACCATTTAAACCGATTTTTCTGGGACAACGGACACCGGAATTTAAACGCGCTACAACTTCGCAAAAATGTATTCGTACCAATGATATCGAAAATGTGGGACGGACTCACCGCCATCATACATTTTTTGAGATGTTGGGGAATTTTAGCTTTGGTGATTATTTTAAGGCACAAGCGATCGCTTGGGGTTGGGAATTATCCACTCAAGTCTTTGGTTTCTCCCCCCAGAATCTCGTTGTCAGCGTGTTTGAAGACGACGATGAAGCTTTTACCATCTGGCGCGATACTATTGGTGTAACGGAAAAACGCATCAAACGCATGGGTGCAGATGATAATTTCTGGGTTTCTGGCGCTACTGGTCCCTGTGGTCCTTGTTCGGAAATTTATTATGATTTTCACCCAGAACGCGGTGAAGATAATATTGATTTAGAAGATGATACCCGATTTATCGAGTTTTATAACTTGGTATTTATGCAATATAATCGGGATGCGTCAGGTAATTTAACCCCGTTGCAAAACCAGAATATTGACACGGGAATGGGTTTGGAAAGAATGGCACAAATCCTGCAAAGGAAGCCGAATAATTATGAAACAGATTTGATTTTCCCGATTATTGAAACAGCAGCGAAAATTGCCAAAATTGATTATCATCAAAGTGATGAAAATACAAAAGTTTCTTTAAAGGTAATTGGTGATCATGTCCGTTCGGTTGTTCACATGATTGCTGATGAAATTCGCGCTTCTAATGTGGGAAGAGGTTATGTTTTACGGCGTTTAATTCGTCGCGTCGTTAGACATGGGAGATTAATCGGAATTTCTGGAGAATTTATTAACCAAGTTGCAGAAACCGCAATTTCTCTTTCTGAATCAATTTACCCCAATGTGCGACAAAGAGCAACTGCAATTAAAGCCGAATTGCAAAGAGAAGAAAGTAACTTCTTGAAAACTCTTGATAGAGGAGAAAAGCTATTAGCAGAAATTATCCAAACTGTAAAACAGCAAGGACAAACTTCCATTAGTGGTGAAAGTGCTTTTACTCTCTATGATACCTACGGTTTCCCATTAGAATTAACCCAAGAAGTTGCTGAAGAAAATAACATTACTGTTGATGTTGATGGTTTCAATGCAGAAATGCAAAAACAGGTAGAACGCGCAAAAGCAGCACATGAAACCATTGATTTAACTGTTCAAGGTTCTTTAGATAAACTTGCAGAACATATTCACTCCACACAATTCATTGGTTATACCCAATTAACAACAACAGCAAAAATCGAAGTTTTATTAGTTGCTGGTGTTTCGGAAGAAGCAGCAGAAGCAGGAACAGAAGTGCAAATTGTTTTAGATAAAACTCCTTTTTACGCGGAATCAGGGGGACAAATTGGTGATAAAGGATATATTTCTGGTGATGGTGTTTTAGTCAGAATTGAAGATGTGAAAAAAGAATCTGATTTCTTTATTCATTTCGGATATGTTGAACGTGGTACGATTAGAATTGGTGATGAAATTACCGCACAAATAGATACCGCTTGTCGTCGTCGCGCTCAAGCTAATCATACAGCAACTCATTTATTACAAGCTGCATTAAAGAAAGTCGTTGATGAAGGAATTTCTCAAGCTGGTTCTTTGGTTTCTTTTGATAGATTGCGCTTTGATTTTAACTGTCCCCGCGCTTTAACCGGTGAGGAAGTTATCCAAATTGAAGAATTAGTAAATAGTTGGATTTCCGAAGCTCATGGTGCTACAATCGAGGAGATGCCCATAGCAGAAGCAAAAGCGAAAGGTGCAGTAGCAATGTTTGGGGAAAAGTACGGTGATCAAGTGCGCGTGATTGATTTCCCTGGTGTTTCAATGGAATTATGTGGGGGAACTCATGTTAATAATACTGCGGAAATCGGCGTTTTCAAAATCATTGCTGAAGCGGGAGTTGCGTCTGGAGTGAGAAGAATAGAAGCGGTTTCTGGGGCTGCGGTATTGGATTATTTGAATATTCGTGATATAGTTGTGAAGGATTTGTGCGATCGCTTTAAAGTCAAACCGGAAGAAATACCCGACAGAATCACAACTTTACAAACCGAACTTCGCAACAACGAAAAAGAAATTCAAAGCCTGAAATCACAAATAGCAATAGTCAAATCTGACAGCTTATTACAAACTGCGGAAATCATCGGAGAACACAAAATCATTATTGCCCAAATGGAAGATATTGACGCAGAATCATTAAAAGCTGCTGCGGAAAGATTGCTGCAAAAAATCGGTAACGGTGCTGTAGTTTTGGGTTCTATTCCCGAAGCAGGAAAAGTAAGTATCGTTGCAGCTTTTAGTTCGGAAGTGAATAAAAAAGGTGTCCAAGCTGGAAAATTTGTGGGAACTATAGCGAAAATATGTGGAGGTGGAGGTGGTGGAAAACCCAACCTCGCGCAAGCTGGGGGACGTGACGCAAGTAAATTACCAGAAGCTTTAGAAACTGGGAAAAGTGATTTGTTAGCAGCGTTAAAATAGGATTCAGATCCCCGACTTCTCAAAGAAGTCGGGGATCTAGATTTATATAGTCACTGCAACTTTACCTACTTGTGTAAAAGCTTCAGGTATAGGTTTTCCATCTTCTTTCAATACTTCCAAATACAATTCTATAGCTTCTTTAATTAATTCTTCTGTTTCTTGTAGAGTATCACCACAGGCAACACATCCGGGTAAATCTGGAACATAAGCAGAATAATTACTACCTGCCCATTCATAGACTACTGCATAATTCTTCATTATTTGTCCTCCAGTTGTGCTTGGGAAAAAATACTCTTTCGAGTCCCTTCCGCTAAGTCTTTACTAAGTTTACCCGCTAATACCACGATACCCGATTTAATTTGATGTTTGAGGATACGATGACTACCTCGAATGCGATCTATATACCAACCATCTTCTTCCAGGATTTTGAGAACTTCTTTAACCTTCATTGTTTACTATCATAGCGTGATTAGTAATTTGATAAATTAATGGTAAAAATACCTCCTTAACAAGTATAATATATTTAATCTACAGAATCAAAAATTTTAGTTACTTATTAAGTTAGTTTAAGGAGTTGCATGATTTATCGTCAGGTAAAAATGGAAGATAGAGAACTTTTAAAATTCTACAAAGAAGGTAAAAGAAATTTTAGTCATCATAGATTATATAACAGAAATATTGAACTTCATAATATATGTGATAGGGTTATTTGGACTGATAATGCTCCCCCAAACTTTAGTAATGAAAACCTGGCAGAAATTATTTTAACTCATTCCTACTTGTATGATGCAAACCTGAGTGGTACAAATCTTAGTAGTGCAAGTTTAATTGATGTAGATTTGAGTTATGCAAATCTTAGTGGTGCAACTTTAATTGATACAGACTTTAAGGATACAAACTTATATCATGCAAACCTTAGTGGTGCTAATCTGTCTGGTGCAGATTTAACCAATACTTGTTTATATAGGGCTATTTTCAAAGATGTTATTATTGATGATAATACCAAAATTGATAAAAAATATTATTTGATTTCGCAAATATTTAATGAAGGAGTAGTAATTACAAATCTCTCTGGTGTTGATTTAACAGGTGTTTGTTTAGATGGTGCTAACTTAACTAAAGCTAACCTTTCTGGTGCAAGTTTACATGAAGTATGTGTTGATAATCAAATCATTAAAACAAGAAAAGAAGTTATTAGAACAAGCTTACAAAAAGCAATCTTAACAGAAGCGAATTTAGAAAATGCGAATTTGAGAGGAGTAGATTTGAGAGGAGCAAATTTAACAGGGGCAAATTTGAAAGGATCAAATTTAACGGGGGCAGATTTAAGAAGAGCAGATTTAACACAAGCAGATTTGAGGGGATCAAACTTGGCTGGATGTAGAATTAGGGATACTAACTTTTCAAAAGTTGATTTTAGAAACACTGATTTAACTAATACTAAAACTAACCTTACAGGTGCTAATTTTAAAGGAGCATATTATAATGATGAAACTAAATTTCCTACAGAATTTGATCCCAAAACTAAAAAAATGATAACTGAGGCAGATATTCAGAAATATCATAATTCTGGATGGATAGAATTATTAACTAAGAAAAAAATCAAAATAGCAAAATCTCCACCACCACGAGAAGGACAAGAAAAATTCAAAGAAGAACTAATAAAAAAATATGGTTATAAATGTTTAATCAGTGGTTGTCACATTGAACAAATTATTGAAGCAGCACATATTATTCCCTATCGGGATCTTAATTCTCATGATGTTGCTAATGGCTTACTTTTGAGAGTAGATTTGCATAGACTTTTTGATGCACACCTCATAGCTATTCATCCAACAACCAGAGAAGTATTAATATCTGAACAAATAGCGAAAGACTATCAAGATATTAGAGGAATAAAAATAGAAAATCGTTTGACTGGTGAAGATGCTACTAAACAACAGGACGCGCTAAGATATCATTATGAACAATGTAATTGGATAAATAAGCGACTTCTTGAATAATTCAGCGATCTGATATAATAAATTTAGTTATTATTTCTCTGTTATCTTCATTTAACAAACCATGCTAAAAAGTGTAAAAATAGAGAATTTTCGAGGTTTCAAATCTTTTGAACTTCAGCAATTAGGTAGAATTAACTTACTGGTTGGTGAAAATAATAGCGGTAAAACTTCTATCTTAGAAGCTATTCAACTTTTCTGTTCACGGTGTAATTTAGAAATACTACGTGAAACAATGAATAACCGCAGTGAATATTTTTATGATGATGAACTTAGGAGAGAAGGTGAAATTGGAAGAGATGGAGAGCTTGATATTCGTCACTTGTTTTATGGTCACGAAATTGAACCAGGAAGTCAATTATCTATCATAGATAATAATCAAAATAACCTAACTTTATCCATAGAATTACCTCCTAGTGATGAAAAAATACCAGATCAACTGAAAGAACTTCAATTTAGAGTTTCTTGGATTCCTGAATTAGAAGATGAACCTTTAATAATATTACCTTTATCATCAAATGGTGGACTTCCCGCATTTTATATACGTAAATCTCGTACAAAAAATGGTAAAAATCCAATACTAAAAACACTATTTATTACATCATCATCTTTGAAAACTGATCAAATGATAGAGTTATTTAATCAAGTGGTACTAACACCTGATGAAAAAATTATTGAGCAGATACTTAATAAAATAGATTCAAAAATTCAACGGATTGCTACGGTTAATCCTCAAAGATTAAGATACTCACCATACTCACGAAGTGGTTTTCTTGTACTTCTTGGAGATAGTAATCAGCGTGTACCTATTGGCAGTATGGGAGATGGAATTTGGCGAATTTTAGGACTTGCATTAGCTATAGTATCAGCTAAAGATGGATATTTATTTGTAGATGAAATTGACACTGGACTCCATTTTACTGCAATGTCTGATATGTGGAAAATGATTTGGGATACAGCCAAAAAATTAAATGTTCAAGTTTTTGCAACTACACATAATAGTGATTGTTGGAAAAGTTTAGCCGAAATTGCACAACAAGAAAATGTAACTGCTGATGGTATTAGGATTCATAGAATTGAAAAAGGTAAAGAAAAAAGTATAGTCTTTAATGAAGCACAAATTGTTATTGCTGCTGAAAGAGAATTAGAGGTACGTTAGCAATGGCAAAACATTATCACCCCAAAAGGCTATTAGTTGAAGGTCAAGATGATTTACGAGTCATACCAGAATTAATTGAAAAAAATGGAATTAATTGGGGAGCGAAAAAAGAGGAAGCAATTATATCAATTCAAGAATGTGGAGGTTATGAAAATATTACCTATGACCTGATATATACAGAATTACAAACTGGAAGATGTACACATTTAGGTTTAATAGTAGATGCAGATGATAATGCTTCTTTACGTTGGCAAAGTATTAGAAATGCTTGTTTGCAAATAGAAAGTATTTCTCATCTTCCTGAACAAATACCAGAAACAGGATTAATTATTAAGACACTAGATGATAAGAAATTTGGTGTTTGGATTATGCCAGATAATCAACTGAAAGGTATGTTAGAAACATTTTTAGCTTACATGATTCCAGATGAAAGCGAACCTCTTTGGCAATATACACAGGAAGTAGTAACAGAAGCAAAAGCTAGAGGTGCAAAATTTATAAATTCACATATTGATAAAGCTCGTATTTATTCTTGGTTAGCTTGGCAAAATCCTCCAGGAAGACAATTACATAATGCTATTCAGGAGAAAATTCTAGATCCACAACATCCCAAAGCACAAGTATTTGTTAAATGGTTTAAGGATTTGTATGATTTGTAATCTCAAAATTTAAAGATAACAATATCACCATAAGTTCTTTGTCCTTACCACTCATGTTTTATCAAATCGAACAAACTGCTAGACTATAATTATAACTGAGTTGAGAAATTTGTAGAAGCGATACCCAACCCATAAAACCTATAAATTAAAATTATGACTCTTGCACAAGAAACACGCTACTATTCCCCTGAAGAATACCTAGAATTAGAGGTAAACTCAGAAATACGTCACGAATATATCAACGGATTAATTATACCCATGACAGGCGGAACACCCAATCACAACCAACTTGCACTTAATTTCAGTGGTACACTCAATTATCTTCTCAAACGTCAACCTTATCAAGTCTTTGTCACAGATCAACGTCTTTGGATTCCCACCAGAAAAATTCATACCTACCCTGATATTATGGTTGTGAAAACTCCCTTAGAATATGAACAAGGAAGAAAAGACACCTTAGTAAATCCTGTGATGATTGCAGAAGTATTATCAAAATCTACCAAAAGTTATGATAGAGATGAAAAATTTGCAGCGTATCGGACAATTCCTAGCTTACAAGAATATATTTTAATTGACCAATACACAATGCACATTGAGCAGTATTTTAAAACCGATAGTAATAAATGGATATTTTCTGAATTTACAGATGAAGATAGTAGCTTAAACCTATCTTCTATTCCCTGCCAAATCTTGTTAACAGATATTTATGATAAAGTAGATTTCAACACCGAAGAATAAAAACTCAATCTTCCTCTTTGCGTCTTTGCGCCTCTGCGTGAGATAATCATAATTCTAAATACCAAAGGAGTCAATAAAAATGAGTCGCATTAATCCTTACACATTACAAATGCAAATTACCCAAATGTTTACTCAAGGACAATCATTTTTTGCCTTGACAAAAGTTCAAGATTGGTTAAAAGAACATAATCAAAACCCCTTAGACTACGAAATTCTCTTTCATAAAAAACCCGCACCTCCCGGTTCAAAAGAAGTCATGGTCATAGAAATAGAATTAAAACGCAAAGACGGACAACCTGTAGATCCTTGGTTACAAGAACAGGCTAATTTACACGCTTAATTCCCCTGTAAACCACCAGTATGGATTAATAGCAAAGATTCCGATTTAAAAAACCCTTTTGCAATTAAATCCATCACTCCATAAAACATTTTGCCTGTATATATATAATCTAAAGGTATATCATGTTGTTGTTGGAAATCTTGACAAAAGAGCTTTAATTTATTAGTTACCTTAGCGTAACCACCAAAATGATAATCAGATACAAGTTCCCAAGGTGCAGGAAAATTAACAGGTGTTGGTAAATCAGAAGCTAGATAATTTGTTAATAAGTTATTGATATCTTCCTTGAGAAAATCACCACCTTTCAAAACAGGAAAACCAATCACCCTTTGTTCTTGATTTAATGATAGTGTCATTCCTGCTAATGTTGTTCCTGTACCGCAAGCTAAACAGATAGTATCAAATCCTTTAACTGTTTGTAATATTTCTGTACAGCCACGCATACCATTTAAATTACAACCCCCTTCAGGAATCATAAATACTTCTCCAAATTGCTGTTTTAACTGATTTTGTAATTCTTCTGTATGGCGTTTTTTATAGGTCTGCCGATCAATATATACTAATTGCATTCCCTGTGCTACTGCAAATTCTAGAGTAGGATTTAAAGGAATATTTTCTTCTCCACGAATTACGCCAATAGTGCGAAAACCAAACAGATTTCCTGCGGCAGCGGTAGCATAAATATGATTAGAATAAGCACCACCAAAGGTGAGAATTGTCGATAATTTCCTCTCTTTAGCTTCTACCAGGTTATACTTGAGCTTAAACCATTTATTACCGTTGATTTGTGAGTGCATGAGATCCAGGCGTAATCCGAATAACTTAACATCTGCATTAGCACAGATTTCACTATTAATTTGTTGAATAAGTGGAGGAAAAAAAATTGACGACATTTTCAGGAAAAGTTAAGCTTTATAAAATACTAAGATCCCCGACTTAGCTAAAAAATCGGGGATCTGAAAGATTTATCCTTTCACCGTCTTCCTGGGAAACCAATCATCTAAAATGGCGTAGAATACCGGGACAACAAACAAGCTGAGAATAGTAGAACTTACCAAACCACCAGCTATAGATACAGCCATAGGCGATCGCAATTCCGAACCCGCACCTAAACCCAAAGCAATAGGAACCATCCCCAAAATTGTTGCCGCAGTTGTCATCATAATGGGACGTAAACGTACAGGTCCAGCTTTAAGAATTGCCTCAGTCCGTTCTAGTCCAGAATCCCGTAACTGATTAATATAATCTACGATTAAAATCGCATTTTTGTTAGTAATCCCCAGCAGAAACACAAAACCAATCAGAGATATCATCCCAAAATCACTTTTTGTAAATAGCAGTGCCAGCAACGCCCCAACCACTGCTAAAGGTAAAGAAAGACCAATAACTATGGGATCTACCCAACTTTTAAACAACCAAATTAGCACCACAATAATACAAAGTGCCGATAATCCCAGCGTTGTGCCAAAACTCCCAAAAACCTGATTTTGACGGGCAGAATCTCCCCCTAAATTCAAAGACACACCAGCCGGCATCACAGCTTTAGCTTCAGCTACGACTTGATCAGTTGCATCACCTAAAGTTAAATTTTGACCCAGGTTAGCACCGATATAAACTACTCGCTGATTATTCAACCTTTCAATTTGCAAAATCCCATCTTGTTGATAAGACGCACCTGTAATAGTCACATCAGCAAAACCAGATATTTTCTCAATTCGAGCTTTTACCGCTTTAGCTGCTGTCGTCAAAGCTTTGATATCATTACCTTGTAAAGCTATTTGTAAAGGTTTTTGTCCACCCGTATCAACAAACTGAATATCCTCTACACTTGTAGTTACACCCGCCAATTTTGGCAAAGCAGCACGGAGTTGGTCTTGTACTTCTGCCGTTTTCACTTCTCGCTCTGCTTTGAGCTTAACGTACAGCGTCCCCTTGTTTGGTTCACCTTCACGAGAACCCACAGTAGTAAATACCGTTGCCACAGCGGGGAACTTTCTCACTACTTCTTCCAGTTTCTTAGCAACATCCAAAGAATCGTTTAAAGGAATAGGAATAGGAATAGAAGATGATGAATCAGCCAAAGCCGCAGCAGATAAAGACGAATTTCCTAATTTATCTTTTTGTCCCATTTGTCCCAGTTGTCCTGCTTGTCCTCCTGGTTGTCCTAGTCCTCCTTGCACCCCTTGTGCTAGATCCCCAGGAAGACTAGGTAGAGGAGCAGTATAGACAATATTAAATTCTCCTCGGTCAAGTTTAGGAATAAATCCTTTGGGAATTAGGGGAATCAGGGCAAGACCAGCAATTAAACTACTTATAGCTAACCCAACAACTATCAAGCGGTGCTGCAAAGACCAGGCTAACAAGTTACGATAAGCTTGATCAAATTCTAGCCAAATTTTACTTTGCTTCTGAGGAGAACTGGATGGTTTAGCTTTAAGCCAATAAATAGCTAAGACTGGTGATAAGGTTCGGGCTACTAACATAGATGTCAGCATGGCAGCAGAAACGGTAATTCCAAAGGGTTTGAAAAACTGACCAATGACTCCACCCATTAAACCAATAGGCAAAAATACTGCTACCGCTGTCAAAGTAGCTGCGGTGACAGTTAAACCAATTTCATTAGTGGCTATCAAAGCGGCTTCGCGGGGGGTTTTCCCTTCTTCAATATGCCGCATGATGTTTTCTACATCAACTATGGCATCATCTACTATCGAGCCAATGACTAAAGCTAAGGCTAACAGGGTGATAGTTTCTAAGTTAAAGCCATATATCGCCATGACGATAAATGTTCCTAACAAAGATATGGGAATAGCTAAGGCAGAAATTAGGGTAGCTTGCCAATTCCATAAAAAGGGAAAGATGACGACAATTGATAAAATTATCGCTTCGATCAGGGCATCTATGGTGGAATGGGTGGCGTTGCGGATATATTCAGCTTGGGTAGCAGCTAAAGTGAGAGTAACATCTTTTAAGCTAGACCTTAGCTGTTGTACTTCTTTTTCTACCCGATTAACTACTTCCAAGGTATTAGCATCACCTTTTTTAATGACCTGAAAGGCTAAAGCCTGTTTACCATTGAACCTGACTAAAGTGCCGACTGGGGGTAATCCATTTGTTGCTGTTGGTGGTGGTGCATTCGTACTCACTTCCCCTAACAGAGAGACTTTCAGAATTCCTGGTAATTTAGCTATGCTAGGGACAATTTTATCTTTTACCAGTTGCCGTAAATTATCAATCTTCCCAGAAGAACTTTCAATGGCATAGCTAACAGCCGCTGATTCGTTCAGATTCAAAGGGATGATTTTTTTAGTGGCATTCTTAGGTAGATTTAATTGATTAACGATCTGAGAAATTTTATTAGTCGCAGTTTCTAAATTCGTACCCACCACAAAAGAGGAAACTACAGCAGTTTGACCAGGATAAGTTGATGAACGAATATCCTCAAGTCCTACCAGTGATTTGAGACTTTCCTCCAGTGGTTTAGTGAGTTTTTCTTCCGTATCTAGGGCTGATGTTAAAGGTGCTTGGACATTTACGACCACTACCGGAAAGGTGATATCTGGAAATAAAGCATATTTGAGGGAACTCAAGGCCAGGACACCAGCTACCGCTATACCTATCCAAAAACACACCGTCAACCAAGAAAACTTAATCGCTAATTTGGAAATATTGAAGCTTTCGCGGGCAGATTCTGAGTTATTAGTCTTTACCATCTGATAAAATTATTTAAGTCCTTGGTCATTAGTCATCGGTCTTTTGATCACTGACAACTGACAGGTTAGTATAGAACTTCTAGGATAACAATGGTTACGATCTTAGTCCCCCAGGGAGCAGAATATCAAGCCGTCTGTCGCGGATTAAGTCGCGTCCCCAGTTCCCAAGCCAAGGTATTAGCGATACCAATGGGAATCGAACCAGTGCGGAAATATTTACAACAATTCACCCATGGTCAAGCAAATCGGATGCTGATGATGGGTTTGTGCGGTAGCTTGAGCCAAAAATATCAAATTGGAGATATTGTTTTATATCAAAATTGTCTTTATCAAGGAAATCTGCAAGAGGGCAATAATTCCTTCACCGCAGATATACATAATCAACTTGGTGATCGTGTATCTTTAGTCAAAGGGTTAACGAGCGATCGCCTCTTATATAAAGCCACAGAAAAACGCCAGTTATATGAACAATCCGGTGCTGACGTTGTAGATATGGAAGGATATGCTTTTCTAGAATTTTTCCAGCAACCAGTTTCTCCACAGGTACAAATAGCCATCCTGCGAGTAGTTAGCGATGATGCTCATCATGACATCCCCAATATCACATCAGCCATTGGTGCAGACGGTTCATTACAACCTTTACCCTTAGCTTGGGAATTCATCCGTCAACCCCTAGCAGCGACTCGATTAATTACAGGTTCATTAAAAGGACTCAAAACTTTAACAGCAGTCACACAATTATTATTTACTCCTAACAAGATCCCCGACTTCTCTAAGAAGTCGGGGATCTGATTCTGATGAATATTCTCAAACCTGAGAAATATCTTTTACGCTTGAGCCAAATTGACTTTAACAATCACATCATTAAAATCTTTATCACCACCACCACGTAAATCCTCAAAACCAAAGGTATTATCACCTAACATCCGCACATGATCTACACCATCTGAGTTCGCACCCAAGAAGGTAAAGTAAATATCTGGATTATTATTAGGATTACTATCAAGTAGGGCATCAGGTGTACCATTCACAACAAGAAATGGTACATATATAGAGCCACCTTGAAGCGTATTATTGAAATTTGCCGTTCCACCGTTGTTCACAGCTAAATTAATGTCAGAAAGACGACCATTAATAGCTGCTTGAACATAACCATCTTGTCCTGGGAGGATATCAGCCTTACCATCACCATTAGTATCAATACCGCCATTCGCATCAGTCACGCGATAGAAACCAACAAAATTGTTGTAACTTGCTTCTCGGTTAACCACAAAATTAGCGGTTACTGCGCCAGTAATACCTCGTAAATCCAGCGATTCGCCTTGTGGTTTATTTTGCAAAGTTGTACCCAAAGTTGTAGCTCGATCACTTGCCTGAATTGTTAACGGAAAATCCTCAAAGCCGCTAGGATTACCAGAACCATCTTCCCAATCTAGGGAATACTGATCAGATCCCAAATCTGTAATCTTGAGATTAGCAGGGTTGGCAAACAGGACATTGCCAATAGAGGTGTTATTACTCAGTACAGAATCGGTTGAACCGTCTTTGACCAAATAGAATCTCAAATTGTCATTGGAGTTAAATCTTAATAACCTGTCCAGGCTAGTAGGATCAAATCCAGCAGGAAGATTAGTAAGGGTAGAGAAAACTACCTGACCTTTTGCTAATGCTTTTTCTGCATAACCCGCTTCATCGGGGGCAATACCATCAACTTTACCAGACGCATCATCAACAGTAAATACTCCAATTTCATTGCGACCGGAATTGGGTCCTGTTAATTTTACTTCCAGTGTTGCCTTGCCGTTGTTGCCTTTGATATTGAAGACATTATCACTAACTAGCGTTAGGAAATCGCTAACAGTGCCGGTGCCAGTGGAAGTTGGATTAACATCAGGTGTACCAGCAGATGTGGCAGCAGGCGTTCCGAAGATCACATAGGCTTCACCTGCTTGAGAATTAGCCAAGGGAGCGCCAATAATCAAATCATTAACACCATCACCATTGACATCTCCAGCACCACTGACTGACTGACCTAAGTTACTATTTTCAGCACCATCAATGATAAAGCCCTTTTCACCATCGTACTCAGGTGTATCGAAAGTTGAGAGTTCAAAGGTAGCGCCAAAGCCTTGTTTGCTACCATAAATAACATAGCCTTGTCCAGCGTTATCAGTAGCCTTTTTTGCCCCAAGAATGATGTCATCAATACCATCATCGTTAAAATCTCCCAAACCACTGACAGACCAACCTGAGTTGTCAAGGGCGGAAATACCGTTGATGGTAAAGCCATTGTTGCCATTGAGATTAGCAACATCAAGAGTCTTACCAAAACCGTTTTTATTACCAAAGACTACATAGCTTCTGCCAGCAGATTCTTTGTCATTGGGATTGCCATCTTTTGCCCCAATAATCAAGTCTCCGATGCCGTCACCGTTGATATCTCCAGCTTTGCTAACAGAGAAGCCTGATTGATCTCCTGCTTGTCCGTTGATGGTAAAACCATCGCTGCTATTGAGGTTAGAGACGTTGATAATATTGGAAGTAAGGGGATTTGTGGAGTCAGTTTTCCGTCCATAAATAACAAAACTGCTTCCAGAATTATCACCATTGGTATTAGCAGAGGGCGCACCAAGAATGATGTCATCAATCTTATCACCGTTGATATCTCCCGCATCACTAACGGAATAGCCCAGGTTATTTGGGTTATCACTGATGATTGCCAGGATGTCTACGGTTGAAGCGAAATCACCATCTTTTTTCCCAAAGATGATATAGGCTTCTCCTTTATTAGCTGTTCCGTCATCACTAGGATGAGTTGCACCAATTAATAGGTCTTTAACGCCATCACCATTAAAATCGCCAGCGCTGCTAACAGCCCAACCTACATTATCACCAGACTGATTACCTTTCATGGTAAAACCCTGGCTAGGTTCAAGGTTGGAGAGTTCGATGGGATTACTGAAATAGTTAGGGTCTTTACTACCAAAGACGACATAAGCAGCCCCGGAATTATCTCCATTGATGTCAGAAAAGGGTGCGCCAATGACTAGATCATCAACACCGTCACCGTTAATATCCCCAATATTGCTAACGGAACGGCCTGAGTCATCACCAACTTCTGCCCCATTAATCACAAAGCCTGTAGTAGCATTGAGATTGGAAGGGTCTATGACTTGTTGAAAGTTCTCTTTGCTGCCAAAGACTACATAAGTTTTCCCGGAGTTAAATTTGTCATTAGGATCACTCAAAGGTGAGCCGATGATTACATCCCCAATTCCATCACCGTTGATATCACCAGCATTGCTAACTGAGTAACCTAATTGATCATCACTTGCACCGCTGATGACAAAACCATCGTTGTTGGCTGTGGGTATAATCTCGCCAGTTACAGGATCTATAAGGCTAGTCTCGCCAGTTATAGGATCTATAACGGTTAGGAATAAAGTTTCAATAGGTGTGGGATTTGTGGTGGAAGTGTTATCTACGTTGGAACTAATATCTACATTGGAGCTAATATCCTGTTCGGAGGTGGTGTCTACAATGGAGGTGGTATTTTCAAGAGGGATAGGATCTTGTTCGGATGTGGTGGCTACATTAGAACTAATATCTTCAATGGCAGTAGGATCTTGTTCGGAGGTGATGCCTACATTAGAACTGATATCTTCAATGGCAGTGGTGTCTTCAATGAGAGTGGTATCTTCGAGTGTAGTGACGTTAATATCTGGTTCCATGATGGTGTCGTGTTATTGGTTTTTTGAATGTTTGATAAATTTCGGTTAGAGCAAAGCAGGTGTAATAGGTTGTTCCACCTTAGTTACACAAACATTTGCTATAAATCTGCGTTAAGAAATAGCTCTAGGCTGTAGTTGAGTTGCTAGAGTTGGTGTTGATGATAATAATGGATAGAATTTCATACCCCTGGGGTAAATATGCGTGTTTGTTTCTAAGTTTGAGTCATTAGAGTAACTGGGTATGGAAATAGGGGAATAGTAGTTAATGCCCTGGTATGCTGAAATTTCTCTGGACTGTAGTTGTGTTACCAGAGTTGGTATAGATAATCTTTTTTGAGATGGTCAGATCCGGTTAACTTCTATGGGAGATCAAACCTTCATCATCCATCTTATATACAAAAGTTTTCACCTCTTATGATCAAATCCAGGTCTATTTAAGACTTGGGTTTTTGCCGACGACACCCAAACGAAGGAAGATGCTGAAGTTTATGCCTGATTTGATTTAAGGACTCTTAGCTTTTCACTAACGAGAAAGTTTACTTTGATTGCCCGAAAACAGTACAGCCTAGATATTGTGCTATTAGTTGTGAAGCTTCTGTGAACTTGAGGTCAATAACACGCAAATTTCTGAGTTTGGCTTTTATCATTGGCTGTAAACATGACAATCAAATTTAGTCTGCGGTATGATACTTGATGTTAATGGAAAAAATTTCTCTTCCCTGTTCTCAAGTCCCGCTTCCTATAACTTAATCCCTAATTGCTAATGTCCAATCCGGACTTCTTTTAAATATTCTGACTACTTTTGATCTACTGTCTTTACCAGTAATCCTAATGTGTGGGTAATGCTGGGGCTGGTGTTTAATGGGTGAGAATGGGAATTTGGGGAAAAAATGTCTGCTACTGGTTGTCAACGGGGTAAACTCGGGAAGAAGGAGTCACCGAGTCAGGAGTCAGGAGAAGAAGAAGGAGTCACCGAGTCAGGAGTCAGGAGTCACCGAGTCAGGAGTCACCGAGTCAGGAGTCAGGAGTCACCGAGTCAGGAGTCAGGAGTCAGGAGTCAGGAGTCAGGAGAAGAAGAAGGAAGAAGAAGGAAGAAGAAGAAGGAAGAAGAAGGAAGAAGGAAGAAGGAAGAAGGAAGAA
>NZ_VIKY01000121.1:0-2362 GCF_009711925.1 Dolichospermum sp. UHCC 0352
TTGTCGCATGGGAAAAGCCAGCACAAGCAATCCAATTATTCAATTTCAGTTTTGACAATACTAATGGTGCAGTTAATGGGACTGTATCAGGTACATTAGCTTTGCCAAATGGTGATGGATCATTTGCGGCTACGTCCCTTAAAATAAATTCAGCCCCTGCTGCACTAGGATATACTCAACCTGTAGATGTGTTATCTTATTTTCCGTTTCTATATGCCAATTCCTTTACAGTATTTAATGGCACGATTACGTCAAGCACCTTTCTAGCGGTAAACGGAGACGAAGCCATATTTGGTCTCATCAAGAACAATTCAGGTTCTTATTATTCAGCATTAAATACGTTTAATAAATCTGGCGTGTTTTCAGGAGTAGGAGACATGTTCTCTACAACTCTCACATACACCCCCGCTACCCCCGTACCCTTTGACACAACACCGGGTGCTATGTTATCTACCATCCCTGTCTTAGCTTTAATGTACCGATGGAAACAATCCAGAAGTAGAATAGCATTAAGAACCACTGAAAAGCCTGCTGTAACAGTCTCATAAACTTTTTAACCTCCTTCTTTGCTGTTTTCCATACCTAACAGTTCAAGAAAACGGCAGAGAAAAATTAGTCTCATAGCAAAGGTATTTGTAGGGTGCCTTAGGCAAAGCCGTAACGCACCATTAATCAAGTTCAGGGTGCGTTACGCTGTCGGTAACGCACCCTATTTATCTATATTTGGTTCAAAAATTACCTGTTGAACAACTGGAGGAATTAGGAGAAGCCTTGTTAGATTTTACTTCAGTTACAGATTTACAAACTTGGTTACAATTTACTAATTAATATCACTTTATTTAGTTTAGGCGATCGCATTTCTAGTAGCGATCGCCATTACCCCAAAAATGTTAAATTAATATCTATGTATTAGCAAAAATCGAATAAATGACGAGATTTATACATGACCAATTCGCCAAAGATTATTTAGAAGAACTACTAAAACCTTATGGAAAAGTAGAAGCACCCAGTCATGTATCTGGAGAAGTACGAGAAATAGATGTATTATTTACACCATTTCTTGAACAAAAAGCGGATATAGCATCATTAGGGTTATTAGGTAAACTAGCCACCACACTAGCCATATTTGAACCATTTCGCAACCCAGCCTCAACAGAAGAAATATGTGATTGTCTATTAAAATCATTAGAAGTTAGAGGTGCATTAAAACGAGAAGCAAAACGTAATGCAACCAAAATAGCACAAAGTAATTTTCCTAAATTATGGATTCTCACACCCACAGCGTCTAAGAAACTGCTATCAGGATTTCATGGTACATTGGAATCAGATTCTTTACCAGGAATATACTATTTACCAGAGTCTTTCCGCGCAGCAATTATTGTCATTCATCAATTACCACCTATTCCAGAAACATTGTGGTTAAGACTTTTGGGCAGAGGAACGGTGCAAAAACGAGCAATTGATGAATTAGCAGCCTTACCATCAAATCAGCCTTATGTGAAAATCACATTAGAATTACTTTACAACCTGCAACAGAACTTGAGAATAAATCAAAGTCCAGAAATAGAAACAGAAGATAGGGAGTTGATTATGAGATTAGCACCACTTTACCAACAAGAGCGAGAACTCGCTAGACAAGAAGGACTACAAGAAGGACTACAACGAGGAGAACAACGAGGAGAACAACGAGGACTACAACAAGGAGAACAACTTCTGATTATCCGTCAGTTAAATCGCCGCATTGGTACAATGGACTCATCATTGATTCAACAAGTCCAAAAATTACCTGTCGAACAACTGGAGGAATTAGGAGAAGCCTTGTTAGATTTTACCTCAGTTACAGATTTACAAACTTGGTTACAATCTGTTAGCTAATCTTTTTCAAAAGACCGTTGATGATGTTTTCATGACTTTATGAAGAATTGAAAACTTTTTGATTTTTCCCGCCGAAAATTGGGATTAGGGGCTTGACAATTGATTTTGAATTTGTTATCATAGACTTGATAAGGAAGAACTATCTTCAAATTCTATTTAATAGACATAGGCCGAGTTTAAAGATGCTTGACATAAGACCCTTGTAGTAGAGACGTTCCATGGAACGTCTCTACTTTTTTGGGGATGTCCATTGAATTGTGCAGAACCGCTTACCATCATGGAGGCGGTTGTTTTTTGGCATAAACAGACGAGATATGAGAGTTTTCGATAAAATCTTGTAAAAGTTTGTAAAAAAAAAGACAATAACACCATTGCTACTATACTGAGATATAGGTCAAATTCAAACATGAATACAAAGATATATCATGATGAAACTATCTCAGATTCTGCCATTAGTTGTTGTTGGTGGTGCTTTAGCCACTAGCCT
>NZ_VIKY01000122.1:0-14101 GCF_009711925.1 Dolichospermum sp. UHCC 0352
GTCATTGCCAAAAATAGTTCTGCAAATGCTTCGCCCGTACAGTTGTCAGTGGTAATTAAAGAGATAAATGATAAAATCACCAATTAGAGAACACCAGCATTGGACATAATCGTCAATTCTTGAATTACTGCTTCTTGTGGTAATAAGACAGTGTGCAGAATTGTTGTTGCCACAATTTCTGGAGTTAACATTTGGGAACGGTCAAAGTTGGCTTGGACTGTAGGTGTATCCCAAATTTCCGTATTCACAGAACCAGGACAAATGGCAATGACGCGAATGCCATTAGCACGTTCTTCTTGTGCGAGGGTTTGGGATAGGAAAAGAAGTCCTGCTTTGCTGACGCAGTAAGCGCCCCAACCCGGAAAAGCTTGTTTGCCAGCTATAGAGGCAATATTAATAATTGTGCCTTGGCCTTGTTGGCGCATTCCTGGCAAAATTCCCATCATGCACTGAAAGACACTGGTGAGATTTAAATTAATTACCTGTTGCCAGTCTTCTAAAGGTGTTTCACTCAGGTTGCCCGTATATCCAATCCCAGCGTTATTGATGAGAATATTTATGTTGCCAAATTCGTCAGCTATTCCTTGAATTTTGGATTTAACCTGGGTAACTTCAGCTAAGTCTACACAAAAGGCTTTGGCTTCTACTCCTAACTCCTGTGCAGCTTTAGCTACGGACTCTAGTTTATCCTGAGAACGGCTGACCAATGCTACATCTATCCCAGCCTTGGCAAATGCCAAAGCTGTTGCTTTGCCAATTCCGCTACTAGCACCAGTAATTAAGGCGCGTCTTTTTTGCTCAAAATTCATGATATTTTCCAACTTTTTGGCAATGCTGTCAGCCAACAGATGCTCATAAACCCAAGTAAATACAAATGCCTATAGCTCTTGAAGATTGTTAAAAATCTTTAAGCAGCCATAGGCAATTATAGCATTGCTGTGATTCTATGCCATTTTCTTGAGTATTTTTAGTGAGCAAGTTCTGTGAAAACGCCGATATTACGGAATTTATCATAACGGAGTTGGCGACGTTCAGCAGGTGTCAGACGGTTCAGTTCGTCTAAGTTTTCTAGCAAGGCTTGTTTCAAGTTTGTCGCTGCTGTTAAAGGGTCTGAGTGTGCGCCACCCAAGGGTTCAGGGAGAATTTGGTCAATAATGCCCAAGTTTTTGAGGTCGTGGGAGATAATTTTTAAGGCTACGGCGGCCAGGTGAGATTTACTGGCATCTTTCCACAAAATTGCAGCGCAGGCTTCCGGGGTAGCGACGGTATAAACTGAGTGTTCAAACATCAATAGGCGATCGCCTACACCAATACCTAACGCCCCACCAGAACCACCTTCACCAATAACTGTGCAAATGATGGGTACGTCAAAACTGAACATTTCCCGCAGGTTATAGGCGATCGCTTCTCCTTGTCCTTGATGTTCGGCTTCTATGCCTGCCCAAGCCCCAGGAGTATCAATAAAGGTCAAAATTGGCATACTAAACTTATTGGCGTGTTCCATGAGGCGCAGAGCCTTACGATAGCCACCAGGAGCAGCCATGCCAAAGTTACGAGCCACGTTATCTTTAGTATCCCGGCCTTTTTGATGTCCTAACATCATCACCGGTTGTCCAGCGATGCGACCAACGCCACCAACTAAAGCTGGATCATCGCCGCCACAGCGATCGCCATGCAACTCCATCCATTCATCACTAATAGATTGAATATAATCTAAAGTGCTAGGGCGGCGGGGATGACGGGCTACCTGCAATCGTTGAGATGGTGTCAGACTGCTAAAAATCTCTTCCCGTAATTGCGTCGCCCTTGTCTCTAGTTGGCGAATTTGTCCAGAAACATCAACACCATTTTCTTCAGCCAGTTGGCGAATTTGGTCAATGCGAGTGGCCAGTTCTGCTAAAGGCTTTTCAAAATCTAACAGTAGCGGTTTGCGCTCAGTGGTTGCCATAGTTATGTTAGTTGTCAGTTGTTAGTTGTTGGTTGTCAGTTGTCAGTCGTCCGTTGTCAGTTGTTAGTTGTCTTTTCTTTGCCACTGACCACTGACCACTGACTAATGACTAAACTAGCAATGGTCTAAAACCGTGTTTAATGGACACACGACCAATTTGCTCCATTTTGTCTACGGTAATCTGATTACGCCCCCAAGAAAAGTTTGTATATAACTTCTCAAATTCCAATAGCATTGATTCTGCAAAACAAGCAAATAATTGCCGACCTGGCACATCCATATTGACAATTTTCATAATTTTCCAGTCAATATCTAGGGAATGCTCCACAATGCCACCATTTAACACATACACCCCTGGGTGCTGAATTTTTGTGCCTAAGTTTTTAGGATAGCCACCATCAATCAATAGACAGGGTTGTTTTAATGTTGTCGGGTCAATTTCTACGCCTTTGGGCATACTCGCCACCCAAACGACAATATCCGCTTGGGGTAATGCTTCCTGTAATCCCATGATTTTACCGCGTCCTAGTTCTGCTTGCAGTTCTTGGAGACGTTCTTGATTTCTAGCAATTAATAGTAATTCTTGGACATCTGTTTTTTTATCTAGCCAGCGGGTGACTGCGCTACCAATATCCCCCGTTGCACCGCACACAGCTACAGTTGCTTTGGACAATTCAATCCCTAGTTGTTTAGAGGCTTCTTCTACTTGCCGACAAATAATGTAAGCTGTATGAGTATTGCCTGTGGTGAAGCGTTCAAAATCTAGGTTAATATTGCGGACTTGTTTGAACTGCTCTAAATTAAAGTTCTCAAAAATAATTGAGGAAAATCCTCCCAAAGCTGTAATATCAATGCCATGCTTTTGAGCATGAGCCATAGCGTTGAGAATTTTCCGCGTGGCAGCTTTAATACGACGATTGGCCAGCATTTCTGGCAAAAAGCAAGATTCTACATACTTTCCTTCTATTTTCTGCCCGGTGATACTGGTGACAGTGATATGATCAACTATTTGCGGCGGGGCGCTACACCAAAAGTCTAGCCCTTGATCGGCATATTCTGGATATCCCAATTCTTGAGCTACTGATTGAGCGTGTTCTAAACTAGTCAGATGTCCAATTAAACCAAACATGGAGTGATATATTAGGCGTGTGCTGTCGTGCAAAACTGTGGAATTAGTGGGCAATACCAACTTTGGATTTGAGATTTTGGATTTTGGAGAAATCGCAAACTATAGTATCTAACTATTAAAAATACTACATAAGGGGTCAATGTTCACAGTTGACGGTTGACTACAGAACTATTACTCCCCTACCTCCCCTACCTCCCCTACCTCCCCTACTTCCCCTACTTCCCCTACCTCCCTGGGGTAACAAAGTCGTCACCCCTGTGGGCAGTTATTAAACGGTTGCCAGTCCGTAGGCAGAAAGACGCATGATGTCACGGGTGGTAAAGCCAATGTTACTTAATGCTTCACCGTATTGAATCATAAAGTCTTCTACTAAAGCATCTTTTTCCATTGCTAAGACTTTGGCATCGTCTGCTACTTCGTTCAGCATTTTCCAGACAATGGGCAGATTTTGGCGGTTTGCTGCTTCTAATTCGGCTTTAGATTCTGTAAAGTTTTCTTGCAACCACACTTCACCAAAGTTAAGATGGCTGTATTCTTCTTTTACAACTCCTTCTGTGATTTTACGAGCAAAATCATCAGCTACGGGAATGTAGATATTATAGGCAGCGATCGCAAAACATTCGATAATTAATGATTGAATCAAAAGGCAAGTAACGACTTTACCTTCTTCGGCTGCGGTTTGAAAATTGTCGTGTAGTCCCAAGAAAAACTTTTTAGCGAATACTAAATCTGGAGTCACTTTTAAATTCCGTCCACAGGCTTCAAAACCTTTTTTGTGGCGACTTTCCATTTTCGAGAGACGAATTAATTCCTCTTCCTGTGCTGGCAGCAGTTTCGCTAATGTCATGTAATTTTCGTGGGCTTCTTGTTCCCCTTCAATGACAATGGCATTGATGCGGCTATAAGCATCTTTATATATTTTGCTTTGGAAATCAATTTTTTCAATTTGGTCTACAAGCTGCTGCATATTCGGTGTTACTCCGTTGTCCATGAATTATTTAATACAAAAACTTAAATTACCCGATCAATTTGGGGTAATTATCACTGTGATTTAATTTAACTTAACAAGAAACTATAGTTATTAAATTAGTTTTTACTGATGGTTGTACCAACAGAAAAACAAATGTATGGAGTCATAGCCAATGTCCAAGCTAAACTGGAATCTAAAAAAATGCCAATTTGTTGAGCCTGTTAGTAGCGCTAACAAGTGCATTTATAGGGTTACTGCCGCTAATTGTGGTTTTCCTGACCTCTTTTGGGGGTGCGAACAGGCACTTCCCCAAATAATTGGACTTTAGCCAATTACCGGGGGGTAGGGACAAGGGAAGTTTTTATTAGCTTTTGCTAATTCTACCTTAGTAGCGATCGCAGTTACGGCTTTTCCAATTTTCACTTCGGCTTTAGCGGGTTACGCCCTGGCGAGGCTAAAATTTCGGGGTAGACAAGCGTTGCTTTTGGTGGTGTTAGCAACTTTGGTGATTCCTTTTCAGTTATTGGTAATTCCCATCTTTTTGGTGCTGAAGTGGGGACATCTGATTAATACCTACTGGGCTTTGATTTTACCAACTGCTGTCAACGGCTTTGGGATTTTTCTGTTACGTCAATATTTCCAGACAATTCCCGTAGAATTGGAGGAAGCAGCCGCTATTGATGGTGCAAACCGATTACAAATTTTATGGCGGATAATGTTGCCTTTAGCACGTCCAGCGTTAGTAACTCTGTTTCTATTTACCTTTATTGGTGAATGGAATGATTTATTTAAGCCTTTGGTATTTACAACCAGACCAGAATTAAGAACAGTGCAATTAGCTTTAGCAGAGTTTCAAGAGCAGTTTACCAATAATTGGCCGTTGATGATGGCAGCGGTGACAATTGCTACTGTACCAGTGATGGTATTATTTTTAATTGGTCAACGGCAGTTTATACAGGGTATTGCCACAACAGGAATTAAGAATTAGGCATTGGTTAATTGTTAGTCTCAATGAAAAGGATAATATTTTTAAAGTTTACAGCTTTGGTAAAATATATTTATTGTCATCGAATTAAACTAAAAACTTTTATGAAAGCAATCCAAACCACAGGTAAAATTGATGAACAAGGTCAATTATCCTTAGATTACCCAATTGAAGGCACTTCACCTAGTTCAGTGCGAGTGATTATTCTATTTGCAGAAACAGATACCACTGAATTTTTCACAAACATCAGTGAATATCAACAGCTTAATCTGATGCCACCCAAACAATTAGAACAGGAATTAAAACAGGCATTGAGTGAAGCTGGCTATGATTCCAGGGAAAAAATTATTGATCTTGTGCAAGAGGTTAAACAAGAAATAGCGTTAGAACGCCGACAAAAGTAAGATTAAATAAAATGACAACCGTTCCTGAGTTAATTTTTTTGGATACTAATGTTTATCTGATTGGTGCAGTGGATTTAAATAGTTATGAAGGTCAAATTCTGCAATGGTTAGGTTGGGAAACTCAAGGTAATGATGGAATTGAGGTAGTTATTTCTGATGAATTAATTGATCAAATTTCCAGAGTTGCTAAACGGTTAAAGAATAAAGACTGGGCAGGAGAAATTATTGGACGAATTTGGCAAAAGTTAAATATTTGTTATGTTCAAATTGATGATTTTGCTCAGGCAGAAATGGAATCAGCAGGAGTTATTCCTCGTGAAGATATAGGAGTTTATTTGACGGCAAAAGCAGGACATTCTCAATGTTTTGTTTCAGCTAATCATAAGTTAATTCGGATTTTGGCTGAAGAAACAGGAGAGTTTGAATGTTTGACTCCATTTGAATTTGTAAGCAAATACTTGGTCAGCTAGGAATTTACTGATTGTGGTTTTGATAAAATGCAGCACACTTACGCGCTAATCATACAATGGCCAACATAGAACATTATCGTCAGTGTATTCAAACCATCCTCAAAGAACATGGTAAATTTAAGCCCAAATACGATGAAATAGATAATGAACTAATTTTTGATACTACTCATGATCATTATCAACTTATGCGTGTTGGTTGGGATGATTTAAGAAGAGTTTATCATAGCGTTATTCATTTCGACATTAAAGATAACAAAATCTGGATTCAACAAAACATGACAGAATCAGATTTAGCTCAAGAACTTGTAAATATGGGAATACGAAAAGAAGATATTGTTTTTGGTTTACAACCACCCTACAAACGTCCTTATACTGGTTATGGTGTAGCTTGATTTTTGAATGTTTCAGTTGTCAGAATCAGGATTTTGATTATTTTTGCTCTATCTTTAAGGATGAATTGTGCCATCAGGCATCATTGCCCCTTGAAGGTTTGCTCCTTGAAGATTAGCGTTATATAACTTGGCTCTGTATAGATTGGAGTTTAACAGGTTGGCGCTTGACAAGTTGGCATTTGACAAGTTGGCTCTCGACAGGTCGGCTTTTCCTAGATGGGCTTCTGATAGGTTAGCATTTGATAAGTTAGCTCCTGACAGGTTTGCTCCTAACAATTCGGCTTCTGATAGGTTAACCCCCAGCAATTCGGCTCCTGACAAGTCACATTTAACACACTTTTTTGTCTTTAATAGCTGCTCAATATGTGCAGGATTTGCGGCATAGACAGGATCACTAACTAAACTAAAAATAGTTGTAATCATAGCCAAATAAATCTTGTACATCCACTGATTCCCCTTCTCTAAGTTGTCTGAAATTACAGGTAAATAGCATATTCAGTATCACTACTCAATTATAACTCTATCATTTCATTACTCAGAGATTTTATGCAAATGAAACAAATCATTTTTTGCGTGAAATAAAAACCTACAATGTGAGTTAAACCACTCCAGCTAAACATACAAAAATACTAAACTCAGATTCCGTCATCATCAGAAAATATGCAAAAGTTGGGTTTAGTGTTAATTATCATTTCATTTTTACCATGGTTGGCGATCGCTGTGATAGTGCCATTTTTGCCAATTTCTCTCGCCCAAAAAGCTATATTAGTTCCAGCGTTATTAGTTTTGGCTGAAGTTCTATTTTGGCCAGGTACGCTGTTGGTGGGGAAAGAAGTAGTGCAAAAGTATCGCCGTTATTTAAATTTCCGTTATCTAAATATACTCGTCAAAAGATGGAAGCGGAAAAATAGAAAAAGATGATAATTAGGTAGAATCAGTATTTATAAATCTCTATGTAGGTTAGGAAAATGGCAGCACAAAAACTCAGCGAAGCAGAACTAAAATTAGCCCTCAATGGTTTACCAGGATGGCAAATTAAAGAAGGCAAATTATACAAAGAATATAAATTTAGCTCCTTTGCAACTGCGTTAGGTTGGATGGTTAGTGTGGGTGTTCACGCGGAAAAACTTGGACATCACCCGGAATGGTTTAATGTTTACAGTACAGTCCAGGTAAATCTTATTACCCACGACATCGGTAATGCTATCAGCAATTTGGATGTAGAACTGGCGAAGAAAATGGAAGAATTAGCACCGTAAGATTGGGGAAGTTGGAGAAGTTGGGGAAGTTGGGGAAGTTGGGGAAGTTGGGGAAGTTGGGGAAGTTGGGGACTGGGAAAGAGTTTGACTAATTACCAATCACCAATTACCAATCACCAATTACCAATCACCAATTACCAATTACCAATTACCAATTACCAATTACCAATTACCAATTACCCATTACCAATCACCAATCACCAATTACCAATTACCAATTACCAATTACTTAACTCGTTTCCTGAATCTGTAATCTAATGGTATGTTCTGTTGTACCGCTTAATTGCAGTTCCATGATTTCCCCTCCTAGAGGTTCTATGCAGGTGAGGAGCGATCGCAAATTGGGCGTACTTGCACCAGTATCCACATATAACCTGTCCGCTAAACTACTAATTTTTTTCCAGGTCATATACAATTTGCCAATGGTTTGTTCAATTTGTGATGCTTGATTTACCAAGTCAGCAGCAATACTTAAACAACCGACTCGTTGGGCTTCTTCTAAGGCAGTTTCAATATCTACATCTTCCGCTATTAACGCTTGCACTTGGGCAGCAGATTTGAGATATTTGGCTAATTGTCGGGCTTCTGAGGTAGCTTGTTTAACAGTATCAACATCAGGATTGGCGGCTATATCCCTTTGTAATGCCTTTTGGTGCAATTCGGGCAGTTTTTCCATTTCCTTGACCAGAGGGGCAATGTAGCGCGGTGGCAGACTGTTATCTGCGGCTTTTTCCCTAACTTCTTCTGGTAATAAATCGGAGGACATGGCTGTCCATTCGTCACTGAGTTGACGGACTTCTCTGCGGGTAATGCGATCGCCTTTCTCCGCAGCTTCACTGACCATCTGTTGTACTTCTGGAGACGCTTTGGCGGTTTCTACAAATGCCCGTTTACTAAAGTTATTAACCGTGTCTGGGTTCAGTTTGCCATCTGATATCAAGGTATCAGCACTATTGGCTAATTGAATCCAACTGTATGCCTGGGTTTTGCTGATTTCGCGTTCTTTGAGCCATTTAAGAAAACCCGCACCGCGTCCATCTCCGCCTTTTTTCTCACGGTCACGGATAGCGCGTAAAATGCGACCACGCCAAATTTCTGTTTGTAAATCAAAGCGATCGCATACCTGCCATGCTACATCAAGTTGTTGTAAAAAGTCGGACTCAGGAATTTGTTCATCTTCTGGATCAGGTAATGCAAAGTCTAAATCTGCTGGCTGTTGGAGTGCAGCAGCAATGTCATTCATAGAGTCGGTATCTTGCACGATGGATAGCTGGTTGGGGTATGCGATTTAGCTTATATTCACGCAACTTGCGTCATGAAAATTGGTGAGTAAGTATTGTACTTTAAAAATTAAATTTTAGGGGGACTGGGAAAATGAGAAAATGAAGGGACGAAAGTGCAGAACAGACAAAAATAACAGGACTTACGGAAAATATCTCTGAAACCCTCATTTCTCCGTGTCCTCTGTGACTCTGTGGTATGGCTAACGCCACGCTTCGCTATCGTTATTCCGTGATTTGTGCGTAAGCACTAAATAAGAAACAATTCTCTGTCACCTGTCACCTATTCCCTTATGAAACAAACTGCGAAAATCCTTGATGGTAAAGCATTAGCCGATAAAATTCAGCAAGAACTTAGTGAGACAATTAGCAAATTACAAGGTAAAATTGGGCGATCGCCTGGATTAGCGGTATTAATGGTGGGAGACAACCCCGCATCAGCCGCTTATGTTCGCAACAAAGAAAAATCCTGTGCCAAAGTCGGAATTACCTCTTTTGGTAAACACTTTCCCACCCAAACCAGCCAAACCGAACTAGAGGAAGTAATTGCCCAACTCAACGCAGATGATCAAGTAGATGGGATTTTAGTCCAGCTACCCCTTCCCAATCATTTAGATGCTGTCAGTCTACTACATCAAATTGCCCCGGATAAAGACGCTGACGGACTCCACCCTGTGAACTTAGGAAGACTGGTACGAGGTGAAACCGGTTTACGGAGTTGTACTCCTGCCGGTGTGATGCGATTGTTAGCAGAATATAGAATTCCTTTACAGGGCAAAAAAGCCGTAGTCGTAGGACGGAGTATTTTAGTAGGGAAACCGATGGCTTTGATGTTATTAGCAGCTAATGCCACAGTCACAATTGCCCATTCCAAAACCCAGGATTTACAAGATATTACCAAAGATGCTGATATTCTCATTGCTGCCACCGGGATTCCGGGAATGATTAATGCCCAGATGGTAAAACCGGGCGCAGTTGTGGTAGATGTGGGAATAAATCGGGTTACAGATAGCAATGGTAAAAGTCGGTTAGTTGGTGATGTTCAGTTTGAAGCGATCGCTAATGTGGCAGAATATATTACTCCTGTTCCTGGTGGTATCGGTCCAATGACAGTAGCCATGTTATTGCAAAATACTGTTTCTAGCTATTTACAAACCACAGGCAACTGAGAAATAATTTTTATGAATATTCATGATTACTCACCAAAACCGTGAGTGTTTCCGCCCCAAAGCCCCGTAAAATTGGTACACAGATCACAAACAGCCCAATATTTTGAACAGTCAAGAGGAATACAAAGCATGGTAGCAACGGATAAAAGATTGGAAACCCCAAAAAAATCAGAGTCGGCTAGTTTTAACCTCGCTACCTATCTCAAACAACGACAACAGCTTTGCGAACAAGCTTTGGATAATTCCATTACCGTCGTTTATCCAGAAAAGATTTATGAAGCTATGCGCTATTCTCTCTTAGCTGGAGGTAAACGAGTTCGTCCTATTCTCTGTCTTGCGACTGCTGACATGATTGGTGGCACAATAGAAATGGCTATGGCTACAGCTTGTGCCGTAGAAATGATTCATACCATGTCCTTGATTCATGATGATTTACCCGCCATGGATAATGATGATTATCGTCGCGGTAAACTCACAAATCATAAAGTTTATGGTGAAGATGTGGCTATTTTGGCAGGAGATGGTTTATTGGCTTTAGCTTTTGAACACGTAGCCGCCCAAACTCCTACAAATGTACCTAGGGATAGAGTTTTACAAGTCATCATTCGCCTGGGTAAAGCCTTGGGTGCGGCTGGCTTAGTCGGTGGTCAAGTGGTAGATTTGGAATCGGAAGGTAAGTCAGATATTTCCTTAGAAACCCTGAATTTTATTCATAATCATAAAACCGCAGCTTTGTTAGAAGCTTGTGTAGTTTGTGGGGGAATTATTGCTGGTGCATCTGCCGAAGATGTGCAAAAATTAACTCGTTATTCTCAAAATATCGGTCTGGCTTTCCAAATCATTGATGATATTCTGGATATCACTGCTACCCAAGAGCAGTTAGGTAAAACCGCTGGTAAGGATCTCACAGCCAAGAAAGTCACCTATCCTAGTCTGTGGGGAATTGAAGAATCTCGCGCTAAAGCTCAACACCTGGTTGCTCAAGCTTGTGCTGAATTAGCATCCTATGGTGAAAAAGCCATTCCTTTGCAAGCGCTCGCTCACTTTATCATCAACCGCAATAACTAAGCCCAATTGTGGATTTTAACTAAATTTTGGCTTCTACTGCCGTTTTTCCTCCATACAATCACTGCTTACACTTACTAACTTCACCAAAATACCATGCAGGACATAGGCGAAATTGTTAACAACCGGGTGCTGCTGGTTGCGCTTGTAGCTTGTTTTGTAGCTCAAGGATTAAAGCTTATCGTTGAGTTAGTCAAACATCGTAAATTAAACGTGCGTGTTTTAGTAACTACTGGAGGTATGCCCAGCGCCCATTCAGCCCTAGTAACAGCCCTAGCAGACGGTGTTGGCCAAACTTTAGGTTGGGCATCTCCAGAATTTGCTCTAGCTACAGTTTTTGCTATCATCGTTATGTACGATGCCGCTGGAGTGCGTCAAGCTGCTGGCAAGCAAGCAAAAATTCTCAATCAAATGATTGATGAATTATTCCATGAAAAACCGGACTTTTTTCAAGACCGTCTCAAGGAATTATTAGGACATACACCAGTTCAAGTTATCGCTGGTTCAGTTTTAGGTGTAGCTATTTCTTGGTTAGCGCGGGCTGTATATTAGTCGGTTGTCAGTAAACAAGGATATTGCTCGTACGTAATAATCAGATTTTCAGGCAAATCTTGTGTAAATTAGAATCTTATGTAAAAATTTAATTAGTGCAATTCAGGTGTTAAAGTTATGACAACGATTTTTTCTACCCGCAAGCTAGTGGGAATTATACTCACTGGTTTAACAGTAACTTCCTGTGGTGGGGGTACATCTAGTAATACATCTAGTGATACATCTGGTAATACATCTAGTGATACTAACCCAAAGACCTTAACTATTAATGTTCCTTCATTAGGTTATTCGGCAACCTTGGATAAGACTACAACTGCTGCTGATATTGGTAGGGTACGATTAGAGCTAAGAGAACAGTGTAGAAACATCTTTAATGTTGGTAGTCGTTCACAAGCCAGGTGCTTGACTGAAGTTTCGGAAGCAGCACAAGCAGCGGTCATTTTCATTAACAGTTAAGGCAAAACCTGAGAATTTTTAACTAATTAATACTCTGTTACATAAAGAAGGCGGACATATTGTCCGCTTATACATCATATAAAACCCAAAAAATGATAAATGAAGAAAATCAATATTTTTACTCAAATATCATTACTAGAACGCTATTTAGTCTCTCAATTAATAACCCCTTTATTATTTAGTATTGTCATTGTTACTGTGGTTGCGGAATCAATTGGTATTTCCTTTGAACAATTTAGATTTTTGATAGAGAAAAGGTTATCTTTTGATGTTCTTATATATCTTCATATCCTGAAATTACCAGAATTTATTATTTATTCCCTACCTATTGCCACTTTAATGGCAACTATTTTTACCTATCAGCAGCTATCAAGAAATACTGAAATTATTGCTTTACAAAACTGCGGGCTTAGTTTATACAGATTAGTATATCCTGCGGTAATGATAGGTTTATTATTAACAATTTTGATGTTAATCTTGAATGAAGTAGTTGTTCCTCCAGCTAACTACAAAGCAGCAATTACTCTAGAAAAACATCTAAATATTAGTAGAGAAAACATCAGAATCCATGATATATTTTATGTTCAAATATCCCAAAATAACACAGATGATATAGTTTCTAAAAGTAAATATCTTAAATACCTATTTTATGCAAAAGAATTAACCGAAAGAAAAATGAAATCTGTAGTCTTATTAATTAGAGATAATGAAAGATTAAAGATGATTATTAATTCTAAATTTGCAGAATGCCATAGTGAAGAATATTGCTATTTTTATGATGGTAATAAAACTATTATTAATACCAATGGTTCTTATGGAAAAAATCTAAAATTTCATAAAATATCTTTATATTTACCGAATATATCTTCACAATTTAAGGCAGATAGAGAAAAACTTGATCATAGAGAAATGAGTCTATATCAAGCTTATCAGCAATTGTCAATTTTGGAAACAGCGGGCGATCACCAAAATTTTCTCAAACTACAAGTTCACATTCAAAAACGCTTTGCCTCAGCTATTTCCTCCACTGTATTTGCCTTTTTAGGTTCAGCCATAGGCATTAACTTAAAAACAAGAACCAAATATAACAGCTTTGCCTTGACTTTGGGTATCATCCTACTGTACGATACATTTCAACTAATTACAGGTATTTTGGTTGTATCAGAAAATATCTTATATGGTTGGGTTTGGTTGCCAAATATTGTCGGTACTAGCATTGCAGGTTATTTACTAATTACGAAAAATTCGCTGTCATTAATTTAGTAAACATCTTACGCAAAAAGTAAATCATACCGCCATATCGTCGTAGGATAATTTTAAACTCTCCTCTAACTAATTATCAACGGACAATTGAGCGGAGTAAAACTACTTTCCGACCATCAGCTAAGATAGCTACAAATCCACTTTCGCTAAGTTTTTTTAATGTATTGTATGCTTCCTTTTGATTGGTAGTATAAACTGCCAACAGGTAAGGGCGTTGTCCATAGGAGACAAAACCCACATCACCTCCTACGGATTTTTGCAGGCTACTAACCATTTCTGGACGGTTAAAATAATCAACCAGAATTGCATAACCTTCCCCTAATATTTTGGGGTTATAGCTAATTTTTGAAGTTGGTAATTTTGGTGTTGTTTGTGGTGCTTGTTGAGGTGCTTGTTCTGTAGCACGAGTGGTGATAATGGCAGATAAACCAACTATATTCTGAATATACCTTGCCCAGCGATTGGCATCATCAATATTTTTAAACCCACCAATTCGCGTTACTGTTTGATTATTATATTTGCAAATAACTGTTTTTAATTCAGTCGGTAATGCACTACGCAACTGCTTTTGATTTTCAGTTGTGGGACTTACTACTAATAATAAATATTCTCCTGCATTTGGTGGTTGACAATTAGTAAGATTTTGTTGAGCAATAACAGGATTAATATTGCTAATTAAGGGAGTAACTGCTAGTAATAAGGCACTTGGTAAGATTGTTAATATTTGCATAAATTGGTAATTGGTAATTGGTAATTGGT
>NZ_VIKY01000123.1:0-1220 GCF_009711925.1 Dolichospermum sp. UHCC 0352
GGTAATTGGTAATTGGTAATTGGTAATTTTCTTCTTTCTTCTCCTGACTCCTGCTTTAAATCAAAACTAAATTATCTCGGTGAATCACAGTATCTGCCTTCTCATAACCTAAAATTGCTGGTATTTCCCGTGACTGTCGGCCGCAAATTTTCTGCAATTCCTCACTATTATAATTCACCAATCCTCTAGCAATTTCCTGACCATTACTATCACATAACTGCACCGCTTCTTGATTGTCAAATTCCCCCTCTACGGCTCTAATTCCTGCTGCTAATAGGGATTTTCCGGCTTTGACAACAGCGGCGATCGCTCCCGCATCTAAATATAATTTTCCCCCAGGAATTAAACCATAAGCTATCCAGCGTTTGCGGGCTGAAGTTGGTTCTGGTTGGGGTGCAAAGTGTGTACCGATGAGTTCCCCTTGGATAATTTTTTCAATGTTCCGGGGAAACTGTCCTTGGGTAATGACTGTGCGGATACCAGCCGCGATCGCAATTCTGGCCGCAGAAATTTTAGTCATCATCCCCCCAGTCCCCCATTGAGAACCCTGTCCACCAGTTTGAATCTGTAAATCTGTCAGTTCTTGCATACTGCTAACTAAACTAATCGGTTTAGCATCAGGTACAGAACGAGGATCGGCTGAATATAATCTATCAACATCTGTTAATAAAAATAGCCAATCTGCTTCTACTAAACTGGCTACTAATGCAGAAAGGGTATCATTATCTCCAAATTTTAATTCTTCCACAGCTACTGTATCATTTTCATTAACAATGGGAATTACTCCCAAAGCTAGTAATTCTTGAAAAGTATTATTAGCATTAAGATAGCGGCTACGCTGTACCAAATCTGCCCTTGTTAATAATACTTGAGCAATTGGTTGTTGCAAAATACTAAATAAATCATCATATATACGCATTAATCTACCCTGTCCAACTGCTGCTACAGCCTGTTTTAAAGCTATAGTTTTGGGACGTTCCGTTAAACCTAACCGCGCACAACCTACTCCCACAGCACCGGAGGAAACTAAAATTACTCGATGTCCCTGTCGTCTCAAATCACAAAGAGTTTCCGCTAAAGTAGCAATGCTAGAAAGGGCTAATTGTCCGGTTTCTGGTTGAGTGAGACTAGAAGTACCGATTTTAACAACGATTGTTTTGGTCATTTGTCAGTTGTCAGTTGTCAGTTGTTGGTAGGGGCGAAGCATTTGGAAGATAAAT
>NZ_VIKY01000124.1:0-13518 GCF_009711925.1 Dolichospermum sp. UHCC 0352
TTGCAACACTGTTCCAGTGACCTTAGAACTGTTTAATCACAAGCGACAGAGCAGGGAACTAGCTTCGCATTCCGGGGTGTCGTGACTCAAACAACGGCTACCATGAGAGTAAACTCAGGGTGGTCTGGTCAGTACGGCTTGCTTGATTACTCTTGCAAGCCCAGTCCCTTTAGGGCTGGGTTACTGACCTAACTCTGACGTGATATGCAACAAAATTAATGATATAGCAGATCACGAAACTCAGATTAAAAGAGGGTTTTACTCATTCTTCCCTCTTCCTTCTGACTCCTGACTTCTCCGACAACAGAAGATTCCCAAATTTCTTCACTCATTGGTCAATTATTCAAACATTGAGTTAAAATAAGGGGTCGCAAACTTAGTAAGTAAAACCCGGATATTCCCCGGAGGTGTAATTGACCAAGTTCATTTTAAAAATTCTCTGGTTAGACGAAAACGTCGCCCTAGCAGTTGATCAGGTTGTTGGTAAAGGATCTAGCCCCTTAACCAAATACTTTTTTTGGCCCAGAAATGATGCCTGGGAAGAGCTAAAAAAAGAGTTAGAATCCAAACACTGGATTACAGATGTTGATCGGGTGGAGTTACTCAACAAAGCCACAGAAGTGATTAACTACTGGCAAGAAGAAGGCAGAAAACGCCCAATGGCAGAAGCACAGTTGAAATTTCCAGAGGTTGCCTTCACAGGTAGCGCCTGATTATTTTAAGTTGGTAATTGGTAGTTGGTAATTGGTGATTGGTAATGGGTAATTAAGTAAAATTATCACCTATCACCAGTCCCCTTTGCCACAATTTGATTGTCTTGTCCTTACTACCACTGGCAATCAATTTTGCATCATGACTCATAGCAACGCTAGATACTGAGTCTGTATGACCTACAAGACTAGCAATTTCTTTTTTTGTGCTGATTTGCCAAATTTTTACCGTTTTATCCCAACTGCCACTAATCAGCGTTTCTCCGTCAGCACTAAAAGCTACAGCCACCACTGACCAAGAATGACCTGAAAGTGTGCTAATTAATTCACCAGTGCCAACATCCCATAATTTAATTGTATTATCACCGCTACCCGTTGCCAAAATTTGACCATTGGGACTAAAAGCAACTGTTAAAACTGCCCAAGTATGACCGGAAAGAGTTGTTAATAAGTTAAATTTTCCGTCTTCTAATTGCCAGATGCGAACTGTGCGATCATAACTAGCACTTGCTAAAAGTCGTCCTTGGGGACTAAAAGCTACAGCATTTATTTGTAATTTATGCCCAGTTAAAGTATTCAGTCCTAAACCTGTATTCACATCCCAAATTTTAATAGTTTTATCCCAACTTCCACTAGCTAAAATTTGCCCTTGGGGATGAAATGCTAGAGATTTAACAGCGTGTGAATGTCCAGTCAGAAGATGAATTTTTGCTAATGTCTTCACATCCCACAAATTCATAGTTTGATCATCACTAGCTGTGGCTAAAATTGTATCATTGTGATTAAAAATAACTGATGTTATAGCTTGAGTATGTCCGAAAAAATTTGCTATTAATTGCCGATTGTTTAAATCCCATAATTTAATACTTTTATTATCTTCTCCACTGGCTAATATTTTACCATCATGACTTAATGCCACAGTATTAATAGAACTATTGATTTGATTTTCAAGAGGATAGGAAAGTTGCCATAAAGGATGATTAATTGGGGATAATAAAGGCAAATAATGATCTTTAATTCCCAAAGTATAAATAAGTTGATCTGCTGATTGCCAGCGTTCTTGTAAATTATATTTTATAAGTTTATCAAGGGTTTGTCCTAGATGTTCGCTAATTTGATTGGTGAGATAATCTCGCCATATCCAGCTATTATTAGTAATATCAAATAATTCAAAAGGTGGTATTTGAGTTAGTAGATAAATACAAGTTATACCTAAACTATAAAGATCACTGACAAAAACAGCTTTACCTTGTATTTGTTCTGGCGAAATATATTCTGGACTACCAACTAAATCATCTTTAGATTCATTGATATTGACAAATTTCATTGCAGCAAAATCAACTAAAACTAGATTATCTAATAAATCTTGACTTTGATTTACAGTCCGCAAAATAATATTTTTTGGTTGAATATTCTGGTGAATAATTTGATGATCATGAATAAACTTGAGAACTGGTAATAAACTTTTTAAAACTTGCCAAATCTGAGTTTCATTAAAAACACCTTGCTTTGCTAATAAACTAGCTAAATTATCACCTTCAATAAATTCTTGAATTAAATAGTAATATTCATTTTCTTTAAAATGTGTGATTAGGGAAGGAATTTGCGGATGTTTACCTAATTCCGTTAATTTCTCTACCTGATATTGAAAATTTTCCAGTGTTTGATATTGAGATGAAAATTGGTGAATAACACAAGGAATTGGCGGAAATTGACTTTCATCTACAGCAAGAAATGTTTGACAAAATCCCCTTTTACTAATCTGCTTGATTAAATGATAATCTTCTTTAATTAACACAATTTATTTTCTAGATTCCTTTTTCTGTTTCTGGATGATAAAAATAGTTCCCATTGTAATAAGTAGGTGAACGGAAAAAAACCGTAGACGCGAAGCGGCTTCTCGAAGAGTAATATGTAACGAAAAGTAAAATCTCCCAAACCCTCTTGCCTCTTGCCTCTTGCCTTGCCATAGCGACGATTTTCAATGCTAACCTACTTACTCGTTAGGTTAAGGAAATGTAGGTTGGGTTGAGTGATAGCAAAACCCAACATTATCAAGAGTTTTGTTGGGTTTCCTTCTGCCAGCCCAACCTACGACATAACTATTTTTAACCTTAACCTAATCAAAACCATATTTTGATTTTTAAGCTATAATAGACATCTTTAAGCTATAATAGACATTGGGTTTACCACTTCTATGCCTAAAAAAATCAATTTTCAGTCCCGCAAATTTCCTAAAGCTGTAACTTTTTCTTTGTATCTCTTCGGTGTTATGGCTGTTCTGATAGTGTCTTTTCCTTGGCTTTATGAAATCAAAACAAAAGCCGGAATTAATATCTCAAAAAAGTACAATACTGGATCTTTTTTAGAAAAACATACTCATGGACTCTTTAAATGTCAGTGGCTGTATCCGTACCATTGTAAACCTCCCCAAGATTAAACTGTAAGATTAGGGTGGACATTGCCCACCCTACAAATTTAAATCAATTTATCTAAATAGGGCTTGCTGAATAAACCGAAAACCTAGATAGATTAAGAGTTTCCCGGTTAAAAAAGTGAATTAGGTGCAAGGAATAAGGATTGAAACCATTAAAAACCTATCACTTTCTGAAATTTGAGACTATTCTTCTCTCCTTCTAATTCTTCCTCCTGACTCCTGACTCGGTGACTCCTGACTCGGTGACTCCTAGCCCTCACGAAAAGACTTTTTCAGCAAGCCCTAAATAAGGACTGACATCAACCGCTAATTTTTGTCCTAATTTTAGCAATTGACGACATTGAATAGTTTCGGCTTCATTATCAATACTGGTAATTCGTGGCAATATTTGACTGTGTAAACAACTCCAGTAAAGTTCTTGAGAATGGTTTAAATTAATGCCAAGATGTAATTTATGACCAACATCAATCAATCGTTCTAAACGTTGGATATCTGTATCTATTTTGCTATTGGCATCATACAATAATTGCCACAATAACCGGACTATCAATTGTTCTAGAATTTGATTACCATCGGGGATATTTAATTGACAACGGAGATGTTTGGCTTCAGTAGCGATCGCTTCTAATTCTACAATCAGATTCCAGCTTAATTGTAGTTCGCTAATATCTTGTTCTAGGGATTTTAAAGCTGTTAAACAACGATAACCCAAAGCAATCTCCGCTGCTACCTGTAATTCTCGTGGTACTTCCAATTCATCCCGATGAAAGGCCATAATTACACCGTAATTATCCCTATAGGCTTGAGTATATAACTGGTCTAATCGTGCCAGTGTTTCCTGACTCAACAACCGCATAATGCGGTGACGTTCTTCCGCAAATAAAGTTTGCAAACTAAAGGCTTCATCACCAAATAGTTGAGTCATCACCAAAATAACATGAGCGATACTAGCCTGTTGCAAGGCTGCAAACAGCTTTTCTCTGATTTGACTATAGTTACGTCGTCCTTCAAACTTTTGAATACAGCAATGAAAATCCCAACCACCCAAATGCAAAACCGCAAATACTAAATTTTCATTTTCCCAAGTAATATTTGACACTAGCTGCAAATGCCCCACCGCCATAGTTAATGGTCCCAGGCTTTGCTTATGATAATCTAGCTCATGAGCATCATAACAATAAACACGCTGATGATGATTATGAGGGTGTTTATCTGTCTCTTGTCCAGGGGCAGTATTTTGGTGATGATTAAATAGGGAAGTAATGGCGTAATGGGCAGCAACTTGTTTAAAGCCAATTTGGGCAGTTAGCACCAACCGACGATATATCTCAGCCCCATGTTTAAACTCCTCTACATTGCTAGGAGCTAAACCTAAACGTTTAAGAAAATCCTTTTCTAATTGGATACCTGCCACATCTCCGGCTAATTCTAAAGCACGGGAGGCATAACGCAAAATTTGTGTTCCCTCTGGACGGGAAATTTCCTCAAAAAACCAGCCGCAACTGGTAAACATCAGTAAAGAGTGACGCTGCATTTCCAACAAGCGTAAAGCTTCTACCTGTTCAACCGCTTGGAGTTTGCGAGTTTGATGGCGGGATAGAAACCGGTTAATATTAGCGGGAGTGCGATCGCCCATGATATGAACATATTCGTCCCGCGCTTGCCAAGGATCACGAAATAATGTACCGCCATATTCCTCATAAACATCAATTAACTGATCCCGCAGCCAATTTAAAGCATTTCTTAACGGCCGTCGCCATTTTTGATGCCACACGCCTCCTTCACCACCACAACCACAATCATCTTGCCATCTATCCACACCATGGGCGCAACTCCAAGCCGTCACAGACTTGATTTTTACTTCCCAAGAGGGAGGATTTAAACTCAAATAATGGGCAAAATTGGTGACAGTCCAACCATGACGGGGAAACTCACCAATAAAAGCATAGGCTAAAGTCTTTTCTGTGCCTTTTTTGTGATGTCCAAAGGTTTCCCCATCTGTAGCTACAGAAATTAATTGGGACTGACGATGATCCCCGCGAATAGCTGCCCCAATGCGTCCCGCAAAATGATGGGAATTGTAGACAACATCACTAAAACCCATATCCCGCGAAATCGGACCATCATAGAAAAAGATATCAATATAGGCAGTTGATTTGTTTGCAGATTCATCGCTATCTAAATAACAGCGATAAGGACGAGTAGGATCAATCTGATTACCCCCCACCTCATGCCATTGACCACCAGAATCATCTCCTGTGGGGATTAGACGACAACGCTGGGCTTGAGAAGGGGCTAAAATGATAAATTTAATGCCTTCCGCTACCAAGGCTTCTAAAGTGGCATAATCTACGGCTGTTTCTGCCAACCACATTCCTTCAGGATCACGGCCAAAGCGAGAACGGAAATCTTCCTTACCCCAGCGAATTTGTGTATGTTTATCTCGTTCATTGGCTAGGGGGAGGATAATGTGATTATAGACTTGAGCGATCGCATTCCCATGACCATTGAGGCGATCGCAGCTTTTAGCATCAGCCTCCAAAATCCGCTGATAAACGGACCCATCGTAGCGTTCTAACCACGACATCAGCGTTGGACCAATGTTAAAGCTCATGTATTCATAATTATTCACAATCTTCACAATTTCACCTCGGTCATTTAAGACTCTAGCAAAGGCATTAGGACGATAGCACTCCCAATGAATGCGCTCATTCCAGTCATGAAAAGGACTAGCACTGGGTTGACGTTCAATCGCATCAAGATAAGGATTTTCTCTAGGAGGTTGATAAAAATGACCATGAACCGTGACATAAACACCCTGAGCAGTTTTCAGGGGATCATGTTCAGGACTGGATTTAGGCTCTTGATCTAATGGTAATATTGAGCCAGAACTACTGGGTTTTTCCGCTGCCAAAGTCATATATTTTTATCCAAATAAATGTGTAATTTTGCAGAATATTCTTACTATATCTACATTTCTACAATTGTTTTCTCATAAAATCAGTTATAAATAACACCTCTAAATTTTAATAGAAGTCAGGAAAAAAAAGGGGAATAATATCGAACCCCAATTACCAATTACCAATCACCATCCTTGACAGATATGATAGGTGTTCAAATGCACATAATGTTTTAGTCCCTGTGCAGATATCCCCTCAACTAAAGGTAAAAATGTCAATCAAGAACATTATTTTCAGCGTGCTGCTGTTGTTTATACCCATATCCCTAGCAGCCCACTTTTTAGAATGGGGAGACTTGATAGTTTTCATCACCGCAGCATTAGCTATACTCCCCCTAGCAGCTTGGATGGGTACAGCTACGGAAGAAATAGCTGTAGTTGTTGGACCAGGAATAGGCGGATTTTTAAACGCAACCTTTGGCAATGCCACAGAATTGATTATTGCCTTAGTTGCCCTGAATGCGGGCTTAATTGATGTCGTCAAAGCCAGTATAACTGGATCAATTATCAGTAATTTACTCTTAGTCATGGGTTTATCCATGTTATTAGGCGGAATTCGTTACAAAGAACAAACATTTGAATCAGTCATAGCTCGTGTAAATGCTTCTTCTATGAATTTGGCGGTAATTGCCATTTTGTTACCAACAGCAATGAACTATACCTCCATAGGGATTAGTGAAAAAACCGTACAGAATCTTTCCCTAGCTGTAGCTGTCGTCTTAATTCTAGTTTACGGCTTAACACTGCTATTTTCCATGAAAACTCATGCTTATTTGTATGATGTTGGTGTGGCAGATATTGAAGAGGAAGCAGAAGCAGTTGTCCATAAAAAACCAAATGTTTGGTTATGGAGTGGTGTCCTTTTAGTTTGCACCCTGTTAGTTGCCTTTGAGTCAGAACTACTAGTTGGTTCATTGGAAGTCGCTACATCTCAACTAGGTTTAAGCGCCCTATTTACCGGGGTAATTTTAGTTCCTATTATCGGTAATGCTGCTGAACACGCTACCGCAGTTACCGTAGCCATGAAGAACAAAATGGATTTGGCTATGTCTGTCGCTGTGGGTTCAAGTATGCAAATTGCCCTGTTTGTGGCCCCGGTTTTAGTAATTGCCGGTTGGGTAATTGGCCAACCAATGGATTTAGATTTTAACCCCTTTGAATTAGTCGCTGTTGCTGTATCAGTTTTAATTGCTAATAGCATTAGTTCTGATGGTAAATCTAATTGGTTAGAAGGGACATTACTCCTAGCTGCTTATACTGTCTTGGGTTTTGCCTTCTACTTCCATCCAGTTGCCAACAGTATCGGTTAAAATATCTTACCTGATCAAAGGTCTAAAATTCCCGATCTCATAAATTGGGAATTTTTTTCTCTTCTACCAAGTCCTAAATATTTTTTTAATAATTTTAACTCCCTTAAGATAGATGAATAAAATCAATAATTCTTATAGTGTCAAATCAGATCATTCTTTTGATATCAACCTATAGATTTATGATACATCAATATCCCTAAATATTTTTTACTATTTGATCATAGTAATTACATATATAGGACTAATATTTGATTTTTCGAAAAAATCAGTGCCAGTTTATATCCGTTCTTCTCTGCTTTTGCTATTTCCCATTTTATAAATAAATACAATTATAAAAGACAATGAACGAAATCGGACTGCTGATGATGGGTGTATTTAATCAGAAATCACTAACTATACCCCATTTTCCATTAAACCAAACCTTGTTTCACCTAGAAAATGGTGTACAGCTAACAAATCATCAATCAAATAAGTTAGTTTCTTCTGCTCAAATTACACCACCAGAATTTATCCACATAAATGAAACTTCCCCAAGTAATCTCTCAATTCTCTCATTCCGACGACACCAAATATTTAAGCAAATCACACAAAAACAGATATCCAGCAGTTCTTTTGAATTAGCTGATGCTGGGAATATCCCTATGACCAATAAAAAAGGTGTTCAATTATCAACAGGATATCGCACAACCCAGAATAAACCTATGCCCGTAATTGGTTTTGGTAATTCAGGCATATCTGTGAAAGTTTTACAAAAATTGTTAATGTCTAATGGTTATGGACTACCTATTGATGGAGTTTTTGGACCAGTTACCGAAACTGCTGTCAAAGCCTTTCAAAATCGTCGAAGTCTATCAACAGATGGTGTGGTTGGTCAAAAAACTTGGTGGGAACTAACAATTTAATTTGTCATTTGTCATTTGTCGTTTGTTAGTTGTCATTTGTCATTTGTCATTTGTCATTTGTCATTTGTCATATAAATCATCTAAATCAAAAGAATCATAGTTAAAGATGATTTCTATCAGTCAAAATTTCATACCCACTATCTGTCACTAATACAGTATGCTCAAACTGAGCAGATAAAGCATTATCAACTGTTACCGCAGTCCATCTATCAGCTAAAATTCTGGTATTTTTAGAACCAGCATTTAAAATTGGTTCAATTGCTAAAGTCATTCCTGAACGCAATTTCACATTCGGTATTTCACGAGTTCGATAGTTAAAAACCGCTGGTTCTTCGTGTAAATTTCTACCCACACCATGACCAGTAAATTGTTCCACCACTGTAAAACCATTGGCTTTGACATGATCTTCAATTGCACCGGCAATCTCCGTTAAATGGACACCAGCTTTTACCTGTTCAATCCCTTTATATAGAGATTCCTCGGCTATTTTAATCAGTCTTGCGGCTTCACTCGTCACACTACCCACAGCGATAGTAATGCAGGAATCACCATGAAAACCTTGATAATAAGCACCTGTATCAACTTTTAATACATCTCCTGTATGAATTACCTTTTTATGGCTAGGAATTCCATGGACAACTTCATGATTAATACTAGAGCAGATGGAAGCGGGAAACCCATGATATCCTTTAAAGCTAGGAGTTGCATCCATTTCGCGGATGCGTTTTTCCGCATAAGCATCTAAATCGGCCGTGGTCATTCCTGGCTGAACTAGGTCAGAAATTTCCTTGAGAACAGTTGCCACAATCTTCGCTGATTGTCGCATAATTTCGATTTCACGGGTTGATTTAATTTCAATCCCTCCGCGTTGTCGTTTTTCGGGTTTTGGCTGGGCTGGTTGAGAAAGTAAGTTAGCGAAAATATTCATCATGAAGTTTAGGAATTAGGGGTGCTTTTACCGGTTAGCTGTGAAGTTGTTGAGATTTATTGGCAAAAAATATCTATATTTAAGTTAACTTATTTTGCGCTTCTAGAGAAACACAGATATTCATCCTGTAAATCCACAAATCCTGTAAATCCTGATTCTGACAGTGAAAAATGATCACCTAATCACAATTTCTCCTTTCATTCCTGCTTCTGCGTGTCCAGCTATAGTACATCCTAAAGCATATTTACCTGGTTTCATGGGGACAAATACCCATTCTGCTTCTGCACCAGGTTTAAGTTCTAATTCGTGAATATTCCCTTTAATTTCTACATTGCCGGCTTCGACTTTTTGAGTCCAAATTGCATCAGCAAAGTCTTTAGCGGTAAAATAATGTTTTTGTGAGCTAGGATTATTTAACTTGAGATTGTAGCGTTTACCAGAGGTAAATTCTAAATGATTTGGCTCAAATTTTAATTCATTAGCAACATTACCCAAGCTAACTGTAATCTCTATTGGTGGTTGTTTGAGGAGATTACTAGATAGATTCTCTGCTGTTGCTGGAGAAGTACCCATTATTACTATACTCATTAGCAGAGAGAATAAACAAATCAAAAAGTTACTCATGGCTCAATGGATAATTGTCAATCACACCTGTTCCCATTATCCATGAACCACATTCATTTAATCTTTTTATGTGCCAGAATTTGTGGCCCTGCGGTGACAACAACAATTTTATCAGGGTGAAGTAATTCACGAGCGGTTTGATTGACTTGATTGAGATTGACTTGTTCTATTTTGCTGATAAATGAGCGCAATTCTATCTGATTCAACCCGTAAACTTCATTCATCACCATTCTCTGGCTTAACTGTTCGGGATTGGCCAAAGAAATATTATAATTGCTGATTAAATTGCGTTTAGCTGTTTCTACTTCCTGTGCTGTCACACCTTGTTGATGAACTTGCTTCAGGAGGTTGCGGGTACTGGAAATTGCTTTGCGTGCGTCTTCTGGACTGGTTTGCATTTCAATGAGAAATGTACCAACATTCTTACCTGTGATGAAATTGCTATAAATTCCGTAGGTTAGGCCTTGGCGATCGCGCACTTCTGCCCCTAGTCTACTCGATAATGTATCACCGCCGAGAATTTGATTCAAGATCATCGCCGCATAAAATCGTTTATCTTGACGGTTAATGCCGGTGTAACCCATGTAAGTTATCGCTTGGGGTTTACCAGGGACAACAGGATTAACATTAATTACATTTTTTGGCATCCCCACATTGGGATATTTTACCGTTGGTGGTTTGCCGTTTACTTGCCAATTTCCTAATTTTGCTTGAATGAGCGATCGCACTTTGGTAACATCAAAATCGCCGACGATTGCTAAAACTGTGGTATCAGGACGATAATGTTGGGCTTTAAAAGCCATTAGATCTTGACGTTGAATTTGTTCAATACTTTTCGCAGTTGGGAAGGTATGTAATGGGTGTTTTTTCGGATAAATAGACTGCACAAAGATACGATTTGCAACCTTATCAGGATCATCTAAATCTGAATCTAGGGAAGTTAAAGCTTGTTGACGTGAAAGTGCAAACTCTTTTTCTGGGAATGTACTATCTCTAATTACATCCGTCAATGTCCCCAGCAAAACTGGTAAATCCACCGCTAAACTACTACCTTTAATCCGTACACCTTCACGAGAGGCTTCAAAGTCCAAATTTGCGCCTTTTGCATCTAATCCTTGGGCAATAGTTCGCATATCTTTGGTTTTCGTGCCATTCATCAGATTTGCTGCCACTAAAGACGCTAATCCTCCTTGATTATCTGCCTCAAATTCTGTTCCCGCTTTGATATATCCGCTCAAAGTCACTGTTGGTGTAGTTTTGTCTGGTAACAGTAACACGCGTAACCCATTAGCAAGCTGTAACTGTTGGGGGATTTGTCTTTCTGGCGTTTTGGGTAATATATCTAGAGGTGGTAAATACTTCTTGACTTCCGCTGGAACTACAGCCACATCAACAGCAAAATTATCTCCTGTTTGCGTTGAGTAAGATGAACTCCGGTTGTTGAGCGAAGTCGAAACACGGTTAGTTTCTGCTTGCTGAGTAGGTTCAAAAAATCCGACTTTTCGGGCTGCTGGTTGTAGATATTTATTGATGACATTCATCACATCAGCAACTTGGACTTTCCGAATATTTACTAAGTGCTTTTCTGTATATTGATAATTATCCGTCGTGATTTGATCATTACCCAATTGCATAGCTTGATTGGTAATATCACGGTTATTTAAAATAACTGAAGCTGTTAATTGAGTTTTTGCTCTTTCTATCTGTTCTTCTGTCACAGCGACTTTGGCAAGTTTTCCTAACGCCTTTATTACCGCTGCATCAATTTTATTTAAGTCCTGATTTCCTGAACCTGTTACTAATATTTCATACCAACCACCCCCACGTAAACTAGCAACATTTCCCGAAACATTATTAGCTAAACCCGATTCTACTAATTCCTGATACAAGTAAGCATTTTTACCCGCAGTCAAGATATAATCCATAACTTCCAAAGCGGGAATATCTGGTTGATTGATTTGGGGAAGTGGGTAAATTAGTTGGAGTAATGGATTTCCCCCCGGTTCTTGTAATTTAATTGCAGGTGTAGGAGTAGCGGCAGGTAATGGAGTTATGAGATGATGGGGTGAATATTGGCGTTTGGGGATTTTCCCGAACACAGTTTGCACAGTTTTCAAAGTTGGTGCGGTGTCAAAATCTCCCGCAATTACCAAAACAGCATTGTCAGGACTATAGAATTTTTGATAATATTCTCGCACTTGCTCAACTGTGAATTTCTCCACATCAGCCTTAGTTCCCCCAATAGGTAATCCATAGGGATGATCTGGAAAAACAGACAGCATCACAGCGCGATTTAAACGATATTCGGGGCTATTTTCATAACCTTGTAATTCAGAAATAACTACTCGCTTCTCACTAGCTAACTGTTGAGGATCAATCAGCGAGTTTTTCATTCTATCTGCTTCTAGCGTCAACAGAGCCGTGAGTTTATCCCGTTCCGCAGTATTGTAATATGCGGTTTGGTCATAACTGGTAAAAGCATTAGAATCACTGCCCAAAGCACTAAATAACCGCCCAAATTGGATAGGACGATTGCTAGTACCTTTAAACATGATATGTTCTAATTGATGGGCAATACCATTTACCCCAGATGCTTCCTGACCTGATCCAAATTTGTACCATAATTGCACTGTCACCACAGGAGCATTATGAACCTCCTTAGTGATCACAGTTAAACCATTATCAAGGACTGTTTTATGAACATTTGCTGTAATAGCGAGATTTGGTGTTTCTTTAGCGACTAATGTTTTCTGAGATTTTTCTGGGTTGGAGTTGTGGGAAGAGGTGGAAAAATCCGCCCTTTCTCCGCTAAAAGCAGCATCTTGATTTAACACAAAAACGGCTATGATCCAGATACTCAAGATGACTAAAGAAAAGCGATGTCGTTGGGCGATAGAGAAAAAAGACATATCTTTGGCGAATAGATATATGTAATTTAAGTTACATATATTGAGTGACTAAAAAATTGGGCAAATGTTTCTGTACCTCATGGAAACTAGAAATGTACCTGAAAAGGAAAAATATTGTATCACCCCAAGGGCATAAATACTAATTTACAGCCTATTTATGCAAAAACCGTAAAAATTCTAGAGGTAATCCGTCAAAATCAGCGATAAATGCGACTTCTAAGATTTTATCGCCAATTTGCTGCTGTGTAGGTTCTAAAAGAATTTTCAGAGGTGGTAAATTTTCTATTGTCGCTAACCGTGTTTTTAAGCTTTCCAACCAAGTTGGTAAATCTGGTGTGATCTGAGTCACATCAAAAGCAAGATGATAATAGCCGACATAATGTTCATCATTAAAAGCATCTGGGGCTGGTTTGGGTTGAGGAATTTGGATGAGTTCAATTCTCCCGCCCAAACCTTCCATCCAGCAAGCTAGAGTATAACCGGTGGTGAAGCGATCGCCCACCGTAAACCCTATCTGCTCATAAAAAGCGATCGCTAGATGGATATTTGCCGTTCTAATGGAAGCATGGTGCATAATTTTGTCAGTTGTCAGTTGTCGGTTGTCGGTTGCTAGTTCTTTATTACCACAAACCACAAACCACTGTACGGGCGAAGCATTTGGAGAACTATTTTTGGCAATGACCGATAATTTATCTTCCAAATGCGACCACTGTACGGGCGAAGCATTTGGAGAACTATT
>NZ_VIKY01000125.1:0-37644 GCF_009711925.1 Dolichospermum sp. UHCC 0352
TGTCAAATCCGTACACCATTTGACATAAAGGTTATTGCCTACAGCAGCTAATTCATGCTTGATTAATTCATCTTGTCTGATTCTATTACCTCTAGCGATAGCTGAACTTAAAGCTTGCTCACGAGATTGAGAAGAAAAATCAAAATCTTCACTCAAAACTAGCTTATCATTGAGATATATGTCATAAGAAAACACATTCATTCCCGCTGATTCACGATAATACTGGCGAAGATTACGGATAGAACCTTTGATTTCTGGATGCTGGTAAAACATTAGTTTAAACCTTAGTAAAACATTAAAAACAAATTCTCTTCGCGGTAGCGTTACTATCGTAAAAATTATGAAAAAAATAACGATTACTTCTTTGAATAGGAGTAATCGCTATTTAAGCTATTCACAATTTAATAAACTTGTCTGATAGTCAAATTTAATCTTCCTCCAGATTTGAGAAGATTAGATGTACCATGAATTATGCCTTTAATGCCGTGATAAAACATCCTAAATTCGCCATGTAAAATCAAGATATCGCCACTTTTCAAGATAATCTCTTTGGTAGGATCTTTTCTACGTTTACCACCTATGAGAAAGATTCCATCATCACCTAAACTAATACTAATGATTGGTGATTTTTGATTAACTTCAGTGTTATCTTGATGAAGTCCTAATTTACTACTCTGAGTATAATAATTAATCAAACAAGTCTCAGGTTTATAGTTATAATCTCCAACTTCTGCTGCTAGAGATTTAGCTAAATTTCTGATAACTCCTGGAATTGGCTGCCAAGGTTTATTAGTTACAGGATGTTTATCATCATACCGATAACCATTTTGGTCAGAAATCCAGCCAACTTTACCACAATTGGTCATTTGATAATTAAAGGGAGAGCCATTTTTCATTGTCGGACTGAAAAGAGGCGATCGCTTACCAATTTCTCTACAATGTTGTAAAATTTCTTGTTGTTGAGATTCGGAAAGATATTGTTGTAGATGTAGCATAAAGATGTCCTAAAAAAATAAACTAAATTCTCTTAGCGGTAGCTGCAATATCGTAAAAAATTTAGTAATTCATTAAAAAAAAGCCCCAATTCCTATAGGAATCAGAGCTATTCAAAATCAGAATCTATATTGTTGCTAAAATCTGACCAATTTTGTCATATATTTCATTGTCAGAAATGCTTCTAAATTCTCTGTTTTTAACGTAATAATTACCATCAAAAATCATACATTTATCGTGATAATACAAAAATATGTATTTATCGGGATAACATGATACTAATTGTTCTAAATGTGGTTTAATTACTTCATTGAAATATTTAGTATTTTCCGCTAATTTTCTGAATGCTGCTTGAACTGGTGTTTCTCCAGGTTTTCTATCAATCGGCTGTTGTTTAAATTTTCTTACGAACTTGACCATTATTTTCCTCCAGTTGTAATTAAAAAAAAAGCTTCTAACCTCATATAGAGATTAGAAACTATTAAATCAATCAAGCAAAGATTTAGTATGGAGGATACCCATATTCATCATCTCCATCTCCATCTTCACTTTCTTTAAAGCCATTCGTTTGACTAGTCTCATAACCAAACTCTCTAGCTTTCTTAGCTGCTACTCGTTCTTGAATTAGTTTCTTCTCAGAATAATGTTCTGATCTGACACTTAACAACTCATCAACGGTAAAACCTAACTCTTGGATAAATTCAATCAATTCATCTAAAGATTTATCGTGAATTGGATCTATTTTCCATTCATCACCAAATTCTGTATTATAACCTTCTAAGCCACGTTTATAATTAGGATTATCAAGCTTATGCTGTTCCCAACTCATAACTCGAATAGCATCTAATAAAGTTAAACGTTGCTTTTCAATAACTTGAACTTCTTGTTGAGATTTTGTGACAAATTTAATAGCCATGATGAAACTCCTAAAAGAAAATAAAATGAAAGAAAAAAAAGAAAAGGAATCAATTGACTCCCAAAATCTCTTCGCGGTAGCGTCCATATTTAATAAAATGCTGAAATAAATATTCAATGAAACCTCCAAAAAATATTAGAGATTTCATTAAGGTTTATTTAACAGCAATAGTTTTACAACAACATCACTATTTGGCAATAGCTTTTTAAAAAGCCCCGATTCTACAAGAACCAGGACTTTGATATCAGCTACTTACTTTGGCAAATTCTCAATAGATACTAATTCTGGAATTTTAGAAATGTCAGTTACTTTTTGTAATCTTTTTCCAATAATGGAAAGTATTTTTAGCTTTTCAGAAGTACACTTATCCTTGAGATAGTATCCCTGAATTCCAAAGTCAATATTTAAGATCGTATGAATTTCTGCCTCCATACTTGAATTAATTGTTTTTAAGTCAGCGATAGCATTCAAAGCATCTAACTGATTTGTAACTCCTAATTTCTCGTAAATTTCTAACAGCATTGGTGCATTATTATCAGACATAATCAAATTCCACCTCAAAAACAACACCAATTAGCGGTAGCACTCACAATAATTTGCAAATGCTACCAAAATAAAATCACTTATAATACTCGCTATACGCTTGTTTAAACCAATCTTGCTGAATTATCCAATTCACACACCTAATAATTCCATCCCCATGACATTGCAAAGGACTACACCAACAAGTTAAGATTACATTTACACCTTCAAGAACTTTAAAGCATATATTCCTAAGAGCGATTGTTGTTTCATCAAGTATTCCCTCATTCATCCAAAGTTTAACTTTGTCGTACAAATATTTATCGAACATTTTACAACTTTCAACTCTTTCTTTCTCGCTGCTGACTTTAAATGGATTATGTAAAGAACTTTCTTGTAAACCATAAAACTTATTAAGTCTACCAATATAAATTTTATCTTGACCAATAAAACCGTCACGTTTACCATTGATTATTTTAATCATAATTTCCTTTATTTTATTAATTAATTCACTGCCAAAATTAACTAGCAGTGACGTTAAATTATCTATTCATCCTTATCATTTAGATGATTAGAAATTACTCTTACAAGACTGTCAATATTTGATTGATTAAGCATTTTATTCTTAACTATCAAATCAAATACATAAATTGACTGCATGGGGTTTAATTGTTTGAGCTTTTTAACAACATCACTCCAAACACCATTAATGATTTTATTTGACAATTCTTCAGCAAAACACCAAGCTTCTGATGCTTCAATATACATTTGATTCACCTCTTGTCTAAACTAAATTATTCAGAATTTCGTTGTTTGGCAAACAATTACAAACTCATTGTTTCTCACTTATAAACAAATCACAAACTAAAAGCGGTAGCAAAGAAAAATCATGTTTTCAGTTGGTGTTACTAAAAAATCAATAACACCAACTTGTTTTGTTATTACATCTGCACTAATTCAAAAACTGACTCAGCTATTAAACCTCTAACTTTTATCTCCAATGGAAAGCTAGGATGTTTAACACGCTTGGCTTCTCTTGGAGTTCCGTCGTCACCTTCAAAATACCCATTATTCAATGCAACCCATTCAGCAAAGTGTTGATATTCTGAATAAGATTTTAACCCGATATAGGTAATAAAGCTCTTGAATCCAGAATCAGAATCAGGCGACTCTTCCCAGTGAAAGCGATTACTGAAAGTTCCGACAATTGTAATGCGATTCCTACGGAGCGCTTCGCTATCGCTAAGTTTAATTGTCAAATAATTTCCATGAGGTGAAACACTTTTAACTTCACCTTCAATTCCTGCAAAATTGATTCTGTTCATGATATAATTCTATTATTACTAAAACACCCTAAATAACAGGGAATAGCCTCTAACTATTCCCATTTTTTCCATTTCAAGTATCCTAGCTATCGAGCCATTTCAAGTTATCTTAGAATGGCTTGTTTCTTAGCGGTATATACAAAGCTTTCTAATTCTAGCTGGATAGAAATTGCAGACTGTTCAAGAGAATCGCTAGGATATTTTGTGGATAAGTTTCTGATTTTCTCCAAGATTTCTGCGACATCATTTTCAAGCATCTTTAACCTATTACTGTCCATTGGTGGTTCAACTGATTTAACTAATTTCATGGCTCTAAATAACAACAGCAAACTCTAAAGGCGGTAGCACAGAAATAATTTTATTATGCTCACTTGTATTGATTACTTTGCTGGAATTGGTGCGTGGGAATTAGCTACTGAAATTCTTGAACAAATTTATGGTTATCAGGTTTTCACAACTTACCAATTTGTAGAGATTCTTCCTTCTGCTCAACAAGTATTACGTTCACACTATCCACTAATTCCTATTCACTCTGATATTAAAACTTACACACCACCGCAAAATATAGATGTCTATTTCGTTTCCCACCCATGCACAGGCACATCTAACGCAGGTAAAAGAACCGGACTTGCACACCCAGAGTCAAACTTATGGTTTGAAGCCCTCCGGTGTATCTGCATTGGCAAGCCCAAATTTGTCGTTATTGAGCAACCTGAAGGATTCATCCATAGAGGATTACGAGCGTGCCTTGGAGGACTCAGAATGGCAGGATACTCTACAGAAGTTGAAATTATCTCGGCATCGGAGTTTGGAGCGCCGCACCTTCGTAAAAGGATATTCGTTGTTGCCCACACTAACCACTTATCCTTGCAGCAACGGGAAGGGTGGAAATGCTGGAGCGAACAAATTGGAGAGGATATTGAAAGAACAAGGTCGTTTGGAAAGCGATAGCGAAGCGCTGCTGCAAGCAGTTCGCAAGCTTTCAGTCAAAGCAGCACTGTGGAAGATGGGGTTCCCATCTGGTTATCTGGATTGTCTTATTCAGGGTGGTGGAAAAAGAATAACCCCCCATTAGATTGTGGAGTTCCTAGAAACACACCGGGACGTAGGGAAGCAATTAATTTAATTGGTCGTTCAATTGTGCCGTTGCAAGCAGCAATTCCTTTGATAAGAGTAAAGTTTTTAACAAGTCTATCAATAGGCAATTACCTACGGTAAATTTCGTGAACGCTTAATTATGACACGAAAATTTTGAACCCATTATTTTAAACGCCAGAATTACAAATAATTTGTAGTAAAAACGCTACCGCGCTTTGGTGTTGTTGTTTTTTCGAGGGCGCACAAGTCGAGCAAATGATTTTGTTTTATGAAGCCTGTAAGCGTCTTAATTATAAAGGTAAATCCATCACAATGGATGCAATAAACGCCAAAATTAACCAAATATGGGATGAATTAATAAGTAATGAGTAAATTTTGTTGCCATCTCTGAGATTCTACTGCATTTGATTTTTCCTCTAGGAATTGTACTGAGATATGCTGGAATCCCCTTGATCAATAAATTCCAGGAAATCTGAACAAGCACTGACCCCCAATATTTTGATACACTCTGGAAACAATGGTTATAAAAGGTATATCAACAGGGTACTTTGCAGTTAATTATAAATAGACAGTTCAACACTCTCGACTGTTAGCCTAAAAGCGAACATCTTTTGGACGGCTCCTTCGGAACATCGCCTAGTTACTTAGTCAAAAATGCAAACTCTAGCTTTGGTATCAAATGAAAATCTTACTAAATGCAGCGTGTATCAATATTCTACAAATAAAATTTGAAATTATACCTGTAACTTGGTTTCATGAGATTACTGTATTTAGTATCTTAAGAGCCAGGCTGTACAAGAATTTCCCTTAGATAACAGTTTTTTCGTGTTATTTGTAACCTAAATAATTGTGACGAAGACGATAAGTAGAATTAACCTGATTCAGATCGTCAACAGTCACAGTTACGAAAACTGGAAAAACTTTTGGCTCTTCGGTACTTGTTATGCTAAATTATTTTCTTAAATCCCAAAATCTTTGTTGTATAAGGATTTTACGTTAATTCATTGGTTATTTTGACAAATTTGGTATCAAAAACAATAAAATCCTTTATTTATATGGGTTGTGGGGTAAATAAACCCATATTTGGCATAACAGTTACGAAAACTGGAAAAACTTTTTTGTGGTTATCTCGATGAATCCTCAAGTGCTAATTTTAGACGACAGTGAAGAATGGCTGGCGTTACATAAAAGCCAGTTAGAAAATGCAGGAATCAGTTGCTATGCTACCAAAAATTCAATTGAAGCTATAGACTTTGCCACAAAATACAACATCAAGATAGCCCTGATTGATGAAATTTTATTTACTCTTGGGCAAGAAGGAGAATTACAACGCTTGCAAGGAAGAGGCGTTATCCGTGAACTTATTAATCGTGGTATAGCTACTAGGTTTATCTTCATCACCGCCTCACCTTACAACAAAGGTAAGCTGAATGAACCAGGATTTTGGAGAGAATTTGTATCTTTAAAAGTTCTGCCTGGTGTAATTGAAGTCATTAATAAACAGGAAATAGACCACAACCAGGAGGAAACTTATGAGCGAGTAATTAATCTTATCATAAATCTCAATCAACAGACTCATAAGGTAAACAAGATTAATAGGGGAAAAACTCCATTAGCACAATTTTTTCAACTAGTAAAAAACCTTCGGGTTGATTTTAGTATGGTCTTATTCACCATCAACATTCATTCAGATAAGGAAAATAAAATGACTATTAAGCACATTTATGTATCCAATAGCAATGGTGTCTTCTTCAACGAAGATAAAGTTGAAGGAGAGCAAATCGGAGTACAAAATAATTATTTCACCAACCCGGATGTAGTAGAATCTGCCCAGGAAATGAATGCGATAGTTGATGTTGTATCACCAATCTATTCTATCGAAACTGATTGGCAAAAACAGCGATTTGCTGAGGCTTTGAAGCGGGAAATTGAAAAGAGACCAGAACTTAAGGCTAAGATTGTTTCTGCCATTAAATCTGGTGGAACTGAAGCATTTAAGCAATTGTGCAGTCACCCTGCAATTGACATAGTGCTTGCTGCATATGAAGGATGGCAAAATCCTTAATTGCTTAACGTCCGATTCTTGTCCTAGAAGATAATCTAAATTGTGGTAGTGTGTCAAACTGCATCACCTACCACAATAGACAACATCAGCAGTTACAAGTATCGATTCTTGAGGTTAATCGATGAAAATTTTCAGAAAGTTGCTTGTATAGACTCTACAGAGGCAGAATTAGCAAGTCAGTTCTTGTAACCTGGTTACAAGCTTTTATCTGGGGTATCGCTTGCATCCCTAATGGGGTAATAGATAGAGAATTTAATGCTAAAAATAAGTTTTGTTGTAACTTGGTTAATTGTTACATAATTTTCGTCTCTAAATCGGAGGTTTTATAAGAAGTGGACAAGTATACAATCATCTCGCTAGACAAAGGAGATCACTCTTTACCAATTTTACAAAACTTAAAGAAGAATCTAGCAATTTTCAAAACTAAATTTCTTTTAGAGGATTAACCAAGTTTGAGGAGGTGAATGAGGAGGTTAGTTTTATATGTCTCTAGCAGCTAGTAAAGGAGGAGTATATGCAAAGCACAATGATGCTATTGGTTATGATATCAATATAGTCAGACAATGGTTATCAGTAGGTCAAAAACAAATTACTAGTTATCAACTTTATCAAAATTTAGTTGAAACATCAGGTCTTATACAGTTAGAACTAGGTATAGGCAATACTTGTGGATTAGAATGCCAACATTGCTTTTTGGGTTATGAAAGTGGCGCTATGATCAGCCAATTAACACCCATGCCAATCTTACTAAACACAGTCACAAAAATGATCGAGCAAATGGGTACAAGATTAATTGCAGTCACAGATAGAGATGCTCTTACTCCCAACCGTTCAATCCCCTTGTTTGAACATATAGCTAAACTTCGCACAAAATATCCCCAAATCAAGATGGGTGGAGTTACTAATGGTTTAGCTATTGATAAATATGCTGATAATTTAGAGCAAATTCAACTCGATTATTTAGATATTTCATTAGACGGCTTACGTGATGAACATGATGCAATTAGAGGAAAAGGTAAATTTGATTTAGTCTTAAAAAACTTAAGAATTGCTGTAAATCACCAGTTAGCCAAAAGAGTAATTGTAGCTACTACACTCCACCGCTTCAATGATGATTCAGTTATTAAACTAATTCATAAACTTATTATTGAAGAAGAAATACAATGGTTTGATATTGGTCCTTTGATGGCTGTAAAAATGCAAAACTACCAGCTACAATCCAAGGATATAGTAGTCTTTTTAGACAGCTTATCTCAATCTCTTCAGCCAATTAAAATTTCTAAATCAGTCACGATTTTAGTAGAAATTTGTGCTTATTGTGCTGCCTTTATTCCAGCTTTAATAGAAAGTGGTTGGCTAATTCCAGAAAAGATTCGTCAAGATGAATATGGACACTTATATCAAAATATTCACATTAATGACTCTATAACCATCACACTTCGCCCAGAATTAATTCCTGAATACTGGCGACACACTTTGCGGATTTCATCAGATGGTTATGTAGTCGGAGGATGTGAACCTTTAACCCAAAAAGATTATACTCACCTAGCTGTCAGCAATATTCAGATGGAAGATATCCAAAATATTTACCACAAAGCATTAGCAATAAACTCACCTTTTTATCATGCAATTATGAGTTACGACCAGTCAAGTTGCCGTCATAAAGCTTGTTTTTCTCATTGTTTAGGTGGAGATTCTCTTTTAGCTAAGGCGGTATACGATGATTACAACGTGAAAGATCCTAACTGTACTTGGGACGAATATCAATATAAAAATATGCTGAACAACGAAAAATACAGCACTTTGTGTAACGGTTTGGTACAATAATTGAGAAGATAAAAGTAAAAAATAAGACAAAACTCTACTCGGCATATCTGCGTAAGAAAATTATTAGCGTTTACGAAGCGGGAAATACATCTATGCTGTAACTATAATTATATCTCTATCAATACCTTAGCCAAACCCCTGAAACCCTATTGATATCTTCACGATTTTATTGGGTTTCAGACCTATATTTTGAAAATTGGCTAAAGTATTGTCTATATGTAAATTTTTATATTTACTGTGGATAGGATAACATATTGAACTGGTATAATCTCCAAAGAGGAGTGTAATAAAAAGTAAGTGGCTAAATTCTTTATGACTTCTAACCCATATTTTTCCAGTTATGTTGAAAGGATTCAAGAAGCTTTAGCAGTTTTCTCTATGACTGATGCTGAATCTGCAAGGTATGTCCAGTTTAACGACTCTATTAATAATTATCACCCTAACTTTTTGATTTTTGAGATTTTATTTAATTATAAATATCAGAATCAAGAAGAAACAGTTATTAGAAGAAGATTTGATCCTCATGTTTCTGACCAATTATTCAACACTTTTCAACCAGAATCATTATTAGATGATGTCAAGAGATTATATGAGAATGCTGAATTTCGGAATTTAGACTGGCAATCAGTTAAGTGGGAAACCCAAGAAACTGATAAGTTTGGTATATCAGATATGGCGGAAGTCATGCAGCGTTTAGACAGAATTTATTACGATAGAATCAAAAAATTAGAGCCAGATGAAATTCTAGACAAAGATGAATTAGATGAAATAAAACAGATAATTAAAAAATTAATTACGCGGTACGAAATAGAATTTATTCCTACTAATTTTGGTGCTAGTGCTATTATTTATGAAGCCTGGAAACTAGGTAATTTACGTCCTTTGGGTAGTCAAGAAAAAGTGGGTAGTCAAGAAGAAGATTTAAATAAATTCCAGAAAATGATTGATGGGTTGTTTATTTGTCAAAACCAACCCAACACCAAAGATATGTTATTAACAATGGCTGATAATCTAGGACTATCGCATTTAACAGAAATTGAAAAAAGCCGACTTAGAAATGGCAAGATTTGGACGAGGCAATTATATAATGACCCTTCTCAAGCCTGGTTCGCTTGTGTAGAGAAGTCTTTAATTCATAAAACTACCTACACTAATGAACATCCAGACTTTTTAGATAATTATCTGATTCATTTTCCATTAATCATTGATAACTACTGGTTTGCTGGCATGGCATATTTATTTGCTAAACGGGATGCAAGATATCCAGAAAAACCAGAAATTTTTCAAAGAGAAAAGTATTTTAAACTTTATAATGTTATTCAAACAGTCTCAGAGACGCTGAAATTTTCTCTGAAATTTGATGCTTTATCAAAAATAGAGGAGAAGTTGAAAAATAGCCTAAGTTTACCCGATTTATTCCTAGAAACAGTAAAAGATTATTTTGTGAACTTTAATGTTGCTAAAACCGGAGAAAATACCAATAAATCTTCGACTAATACTATGTTAGTTTATTCTGAACATGGTGTCGATATTTATGGACCCACATGGTTAACAGAAAAACATAGAAATTTAATTAAAGAAGAATTGGATGGGCAGAAAAAGATAGTAGGTATTAATATTCCCGGTTTATATGAAGAACTACTTTTAAGGAAAAAAGAAGCTGAGAAAATTCAAATGCGGGGTAGAGAAGAACAATCTAGACAAATAGCACATCAAGCGGCTGGTTTAGTAGCTGAAGTTTGGGATGATCCGGCAAAAGAATCCCTGAAACCGAGAACAAAATCATCTCTTTGGCAATTGAAATCCTTAATAGAGATTTGGGGTAACTTTGACCTTAAAGCGTCAAAAAATATTTCTGAAGAACCAGAACCTGATTTTCCTGAATGGGAGACTTTAACCAATAAACAGGTTTTTTATGAGTTGATTAATATTAGTCTACGTCATGCTTTACGACGTGCAACATACACTCGCACCTTAGAAGAAACAAGTGATATTGAAACTCAAAAAGTTGATACAAAAACAGTCGATAAAGCCTTGGAAATTTCAGCAAGTTTAAAACCAGTCTCCATATTTAGTAATGAGGTATTTGAAAGTTCTTTAGAAGCAGCTATTGAATGGTCAGATGGGGATAGTCCAGATTGGTTACGATGGAGAGGTTTTGCTATTTGTTTTCATCATTGTTTTTGGCAAGCAGCATATCATGCCTTCCGTGCTAAATGTGCTGGTCAATCAGGTCCATATTTACTGATACAAGTAGAGAAAGATAAAGTAATTATTAAAAATCGCAAACAACTCAAACTATTACAACAAGAAGAACCAAGAGATATGACATTTTATCAGTCTTTAAATAATCGTATGCAAGACATTTTAGAGATTGTAGTGCCACCAGTAGAAGATGATTTATGGTATACAGTTATTAATAAAAAGTAATATAGAAATTCGGTTTGATTCCTGAAATTACTTCCGTAGGAAAGCAAGAGGATTTCAGAATATTAAAGTGTACAGAGTTTTGTTCAAAAATAAAATAGGAGTCCTATATTTATGACAGTAATAAGACAATATTTAAATCAAAATGACCAATGCTTAGGATATGTCTGGAATCAAGAGCAAGGACAAAAAGTAGTAATTGTTGTTGATGACAGTTTTAAATTGGTTGAATATGATTCTCCTCCAAATGCACATGGCTATGGTTTAAAAGTAATTTTTGATAAACTGAGCCGTCGTGATGATATTCTAGCAATTGGTTTTTTTGACTTACCTCAATCACCTCAAACTCAAGATATTCAATTAATTGTTGAGACTATCCAAGCTTGGATAAGAGAACTACAATTTCAAAATTATAAGCTATACTTACTAGTAGATTATTATCATGGTCAGCAAACTACGAGAAGTAACGCACATGGGATAGATTTTGTGGATTATTGGCAAGAACATCAACCTCTAAGAGCAAAAAAAATTGCTCATTTAAGTATTGCTGGTGCTAGTTCTGGGGAAGATATACCTAACCCTTATGATTTAGAATGTTTTTCAAAACCATTAATTCACTCTTGTAAGCAGGATTATAAGCAACTACCTGAAGCTTTTTTGTCTTGGTTAGATATTGACGAACATCCTCTATACCGACTATGGCGTTACTCGGATAGATGGTTTTTAAGCGATGATACAACAATCCTAGTGAAGCATAACTTTGGAGAAGTGAGAAAATTCTTATTTGAGTCAAAAGACGATAATGATTTTTTTCACGCTAGTGAATACAAAAGGAAAATCACCGATGCCTTATACATTAATCTACCTAACGCTTGGTGGGAAAATGAGGCATCAGCTAATAATATTCATGAGTCACTAAAATGTCTGACTGGTGCTTTTTTTTGTGGTCAAACCAACAATAGTGCAAAGCGTAATCTTTGCGTTGGCTCTGCTTATATTATAGCATTAATGGCTCATCAAAAAGTTTACGGAAATGCAGATATTTTCATAAATGACCCTGAAACTTGGATTGCTTGTTCACACGCTAGTAGTCCAATTTTCGCTTTACAGGAGCAAGAAACGGCACGCACTTCAGCTATTGCTCTCTATGACTTATTTATTTGTCTATTTACCCCACGCCATACAAATCAAGAAAGCTCATCCGGAAAATCTTTAGTACGTAGTGTATGCTTTTATGAAGCAGGTAGAGTTTTAAAAATACAACTTAACTGGAATGCTCAAAAACCATCGTTAGATAGTCCAGACAGTCTAGCGAAAATTAATAGTAAAACATTTCAACAGCCAACAATAAATATGTCACAAATTGCTAAAAATACTAGGACTACTATTTTGAATTTATGGTGCCAAATGGCAATTAGTGAAAGTGGATTTATGAGTCCGGGAGTTGTATACATGGAAGCAGACACAATAGTAATTGCTTCTACAAAGTAAACTAACACCAACATTACATCAATTATGAATAACATACAATTAATTCAACCTTACCTAACTGCTTGTGTGATTTGCAGAGATAATAGAAATTCTCTTTGGGCAAAAGCTTTATTAAATAATTTTGCTGAAGTATACATCATTGCATCCAACAGTGATTATAGAAAATTTAACCATAGCGATACAGAAGGGGTAATTATTCCCAAAAGCAAATTACCTACATTCATAGATGCTATATTTTTTCATTCTAGTGATGAACAACTTTGGCGTAGTTGTAATTTAAATTCTCAACATATTTTTGAGTTTAATACTCCTGGCAATCCTGAAGTTAAAGAAGGTATTTTGCCAATATTACGTCCAACAGCGCCAAATTTTGCAATTAAACTACAAGATATTGAAGAGATAGCTGACTATGTAACTGGAAAATCCTTAAGTTTGCCTCTTATCTGCTGTAAAACTTTAGAATTACTGCCAGCACTGTCATTGCTTTCTCAGACTTATCTAGCAGTATATTCTCAGCAACAAGAAGTATGGCATCCATCATGGTGGCTTAACGGTTTGGGTATTTCAGAGTATAGCCAAAAACAAGCTGATTACCTGATAAATTTATTAGATAGTGAGTGGCAGATAACCAGGAGAAATAATAGTGATAAACAAGATGTTGCAACTTTAATCCATCATATTGCTTCATCTACACTCTCTGAAAAGCAAATCAATCCAAATATAGTAGTAGCGGCTGATCAAGTCCTTAACACTCAACTGTGTTTACAATCTATTGATTTAGTTGTGAGGAAAATTAAATCTCAATTTAATACAATTTTAGCTTTTAGGGACAGTTTAACAAGTGTTGCTACAGCCAGTGTTATCTCTACATTGAATAATATTCCCACGTTATTTATTGATGAAAATGAACATCTACATAAATCGAAGGCTTTCAAACAATCCGTCATTATCATGGCAGAAAACCAGTTAAAACACCTGCCAATGCTGAGAGTAGAAAACTTCAGTGGTGCTGTTTTAGTGTTGACTGCTACTCCGTTTTCACTCTTAAAACAGCAGTACCGAGTTCTGCGTTTTGGACATGGTTCTCATGATTGTTTCGGCAGTTCTTGGGTACTTCCTGATTTGCTAAATAAGATAGCAGAATTAGTCCCATTAGAGCCAGAAAACCTTAAATTATTGCAGAAAGAATTACAAGCTATGCAAAAAATAAGGAATAATCAAATAACATCATGCCTGGAAAATATTAAATATCTTAAAAATCTAAGTCATGAAGATGATCAGAGAATAAAAGATATAGAAAACGCTATTGAACAATGGCGAGCAGATGCTCGCGTAGCTTGTCATACAGTCGTGAAAATTGGAAATGAGCGTCAACAATTACAACAGCACTTTCAAACAGCACTAAATAATCTTAGTATTCAGGATAACGAACAAAGATATCAGGCAATATCTAGATTAGAAGAAGCATTTAACCATTTAAAAGACCTGTTACAATCTACTGGTGAAAAATTTATTTCTTCATATTAAAAAGGTGAGAATGTGATTGATTTCAGTATTTTAGTGCTAGATGATGATGAACTTTGGGTAGCGCTACATGAACGGCGATTAGAACAAGCTGGTTTTATCTGTCACTCTACTCAAGATGCCAAAGAAGCTATCAAAATAGCTAAAACAAACCCAACTGTCAAGTTTGCACTAATTGATGAGATTCTCTATGTTACGCCTACTTCTGAAACTGAGGAGCAAAGAGAACTCCAACGATGGCAAGGAACGGGTGTGATACGAGAAATCTGCGCCCAACGCTCTGATATACAAATTATTGTAGTTACAGCAGCCCCTGTTTTTCTGAGTGATGGTGATAATCAACTATTTAGACGGGAAACAGCAAAATTGCGGAGGCAAAAAGGAGTTATTGATGTCATTCACAAATCAGATATAAAGGAAGATCCTGATGGTTCTTACGACTGGCTAATAAACTTACTTAACCAGCCTAATGTATCTGCTAACACTTCTGTAGTCACACCAAAAGTTTTAATTGGTTTAGGGTTCACAAGCGATGAACGTCAGGCTATGGCTGAACAGATGAATATGCCTAAAAAGCAATATTTGTCCATAGCTCCTTTGCTGGAAAAAGGTAAATCAGAGAAAGCTAAACTGAAAATATTAGATAATTTTTGGGAGAGGGCGAAGGAAAAATCTGTGTTATTAGAAATGCCTGGTTCTAAAAAACTTGATCCTTTATCAGGAATAAAAGCCGAATCAAGTGCTTTCCAAATATTAGCTTGTTTGGCAAAAAAAACTGAATTACAAACTCCGGTAATTATTTGTGAGCAAGATTATAAATGTTCACCACGTAAGTCAAAACCGCAAGTAGATGATATTCCTGAGCATGATCCTTCATCTGTTAGGGATTATACTTATGAGAATGGAGTTCAATTTGAGGGAGGAACAAGCAAAAACTCCCCTCTTAAGGTGGCGATACACAGATTAAGTAGGCAATTAAGTAAATTCAATGTTGGTCCTGCTGGTAAGTTATTTATGTATAAACCAGAGGATAAAGGCTACCATCCTTGTTTTGAATTAGGCATTGTTCTTTACACAATAAAGAACAGGTAATTGATGCTTGTGATTAGTGAGTGGCTAATTCCTATTTTGGGAAGGGCTGAAAAGAAGGTGATCGCGTAAGCCCTGCTGCAAGTAGTTCGCTTTACTAATCCTGTTTATCTTCTAACTCGTAAATCCGCATTGATGGATGTTCGTCCATCATCCGCCAGTAATATCCATGAGAAGGTAATGAAACCGTACCACCACAACAGTATAAAAATACTTGAAAGCCTCTGAATTAAGTTTGAGAGGCTTTTGTTATGGGAATTTATTGAATCAAATTATACCACTTTCCAGCCAAAAGTATTATTGCTAAGAGGGAAACCAGGAAGAAAACCAGGTGGGAAACTAAGATTACCACCAATACCATCAGGAGGATTAATCAAAGGAGGAAGAACATTAGTAGCCCACATTCCGCACTTCATTTTGTAGTACAGATACAAGTGTAATAAGTAACAGAAACAGCTTAAATATAAACACATAACTAAGTTGGCAATAAATATAGGCAGTAATATAAAAATTGCCAACAAATTGAAATTAATAACTCCCGGTTCGCCCATTTAAAATCGAGTTACAAAAAAGCTGAACGATTTAATCAGGGTTTTCGGCTTTGATAAAAATGTACTACCCTACAGACTTTATGCGATAGCGAAGCGCTGCTGCAAGCAGTTCGCATAAAAATAGAGTTTTAGCGCCGGATGTGGTAGTTCAAGCTAAATTTCGGGAAATCGCTAAAACCATTACGACACCTGGATTTCTTGTTTTTTTGGCAATTTCTCGAACTCCAAAAAAAATGAGCGAACCGGGAGTAATAAGGTATTGACAATAAATTCAGAAGAAAAAATGAGAAAATGAGTCTGAAGGAAATCAAAATACCCAAAAATATGAATTACCAAAAAGAAGAATTTGAGAGTAAAAACTTAGATCACTTAGGAATAATAGATGAGATAGGAATAGTAGAAAAAATTAATGAGATATTCTTAGTAGATATCAGAGAGAAAGTAAATACAGGCGAAGTAGTCAAAGCAATCATTCTCAATGGACTGGGTTTTGTATCAAGACCATTATATTTATTCCCTGATTTTTTTCAAGATAAACCCATAGAACATTTAATAAAGGAAGGAATAAAAGCATCAGATTTAAACGATGATAAAATAGGTAGAGTAATGGACAAGCTCTATAAATATGGATTAACAAAAATATTCCTAATAATTGCCTTAGAAGTAGTCAAGAAATTTGGAATAGAAACTAAATATTCCCATTTAGATTCAAGCTCATTACATTTACATGGAGAGTATAAGAACTGCGTAAATAATGAAGATAAAGAACAAGGAATAAACAAAGAAAATCCGATTAATATCACACAGGGCTATTCCCGTGACCACCGCCCAGACTTAAAACAATGTATATTAGATTTAATAGTAAGTAGTGATGGAGATATACCTTTATTTTTCAGAGGAGCATCAGGAAACGAATCAGATAAAGCCGTATTTGCTCACATCTTAGTGGAATATTCTAAACAAATAGATTTTGAAAGTATAATGGTCGCTGATAGTGCATTATATAGTGAAAATAATTTAAAATTAATGTCGAACATGAAATGGATAAGTCGAGTACCATTATCCATTAAAAAAGCCAAAAACTTAGTGAAAGCATTTATAAGTAAAGAACTGAAACCAAGTGATATCAAAGGATATAGCTATCAGGAAGAGAAAGTATTTTACGGGGGAATAGAGCAAAGATGGTTATTAGTTGAAAGCACAGAAAGGAAAAAAGCAGATTTAAAGAAATTAAGCAAAAAAATCTTAGAAGAGTTTCTAAAAACTAATAAACAGCTAGTCAAGTTAGAAAAAGAAGATTTTTGTTCAAAATCTTTAGCAGAATTAAAAATTAAAGACCTGACGGCAAAATTAAAATATCATCAAATATCGGACATAGAAATTACCGAAAGATTAAATAAAGGACAAACAGTAGTTTATCAAATCAAAGGTAAATTAATAGAAAATCAGGAGTTAATCAAAAAACATGAAAATTCTTGTGGTCGATTTATTTTATTCTTCGAATATTTTAGATACAACCAAATTAACACCTACAGAAATATTGAAAATATATAAAGAACAGCAATCAACAGAGCGAGGATTTAGATTTATCAAAGACCCATTGTTTTTCGCGGATAGTTTGTTTGTGAAAAATCCCGAAAGAGTAGAGACAATGATGATGTTAATGGCATTGTGTCTTCTGGTTTATAATCTGGGACAAAGACAATTACGAATTGCATTGAAAACACAAAAAGCTACTGTTAAAAATCAACTGAGTAAACCCACAGAATCTCCCACATTAAGGTGGATATTTCAATGTTTTCAGGGGATTCATATTCTGATTACACAAGAAGTTGATAAGATTCTTAACTTAACGGATGAACATTGTAGGATATTGCAATTCCTACCTAATTCTTGTCAAAAATATTATTTATTGTGTTAGTTGCCGACTCTATAATTCCCTATCGCATAGTCTTGTATTTGCATAATTGATTAAAAAATTCAAATTAAACTGTCTTACTAGCTTTTTAAACATAATAAAAAAGCTGAATTTTTGGTGTATATAATTTATTTATTGGTGGCTACTTAGTTTTTAAAAATTCTAGTTTTTAATTAGTCGTCAATGTAGTTTTTGTATACTACTTTTTGAAGTGCGGAATGTGGGCTTTAGTATCTGCGGAATGTGGGGTATAAAGTTGAAATATTCACTAAGTAAATACATTGTCATCTGCCAAAAGATAGATATTGAAACAGAGATATTGATAAACAAGTGATTATTGAGAGAAACTTAGCTATATAGAAAGTCTATTGGCTGTTAACTAGATATGAACTGCGGTTTTTGTGCTGCCACCATGTTGGGTTACTCTAGGACGACACCGAATTTTAATCGCTCCTTTGGCAAAGGCATCATCACTAGCTTTACTCGACCAAATATAAGCTTCCCCAGCACCAAGATGACTCATATTTTTTGAAGTTAGAGAATTAAGTGCGACATTAGCTTTTTGAATATGCTTTAGCCAAGCTGGTGAGTTGAATCTGTGCATTACTATATGTGAGGATAACTCAATTAGAGATATAGGAACTGATGGTGGGTCTTGTGAGGCAACCATTATGCTAGTACCCTTGTGTCTCATTTCTCGAACTACCTCTATTAATCCATCTACAAGGTCTGGACTTTCTATATATTTATGAGCCTCATCAAAAACAACAAGTTTATTAAATTGCTGTCCGTTATTAGTTGCTTCTGAAATAATTTGCAACAACACAACGAAGAGTCCCAACGCTTCGTCTTTTTCAATAAAATCATCTCGTAAATCCACGATTATTAAGCGACCGGGAAGAATAGTATCAGTCAGCCGACGGCTATCATCAATATATTCAGCTGCAAATTCTAATCTAGTTCTTGCTAAATCTTTTAAATGATCTGATAGAGAAGAGTTTTCTACGCCTTGGAGAATTTCTTGAAAAGTTATTTGGTCGCGTAGTCTTCTCATAATTTGGTTGATTTGACGCAAATACATACTTTGGCTACCAACAGCACCCATCAAAAATTTCCAGTGTGTAGCTTTTAGTTCTGATGCAGCAAAGGTAAGAGGAAGAACTTCTATATTTGGGTACTCAGCTTTTCTTTCTTCAAGTTTTGCAGAGGGAACAAGAATTACGACATCGTTAAGCGCGGCTGGTTCTGCCCCAAATCTTTCCCTTAACAGAGCTACCTGAGCAGACTCGGAGTTGGGAGAAACCATTGAGGTAAACTCTGGTTTGTAATCTTGGGTTTGACTGTAATGGAAAATTACAGTTGCTAAAGGACTTGGTAAAATATTGATATTTGAAATGGGCATACAAGCCATTTCAACAATGCTCCCTAATGTGTAACTTTTTCCTGCTCCCTGAACTCCAAAAAGGCTGATGGTATGAGTTTGATTCAAGTCTAAGGCAACCTTACGCCCAGACGTTTCTCCTAAAATTCCATACTGGGGTGTTGGAGATTGAACACCAAGCATTATGTCATAATTCAGTTCAGTTTGAGGTGTATCATCAGTCTCTATCTCTGGTGGTAAAGATAAGACAATATTTTCTGATGATTTAATAACCTCAACAGGTTTAAAGATATCTTGATGTTCTTTTTGTGTTTCAGGTTCTACTTTGTAAGCTTCGATTTCTCTATCCAAATTTGAGGATACTTCAAGAGAATTTTCTGTTGATTTAACTAATAAAGTGGATATTTCAGGCTGTTCTTGTTTTGGGGAAATATTTTGTTCTTTATCCTTTGTAAAATCATCACAAGTTGTAGAGCGTTCCCTTGATGGGACAAGAAAAGCGGCTGAAACCAGACGGGGTATTGAGTCTGTAACGTCCCTTTGTTTTAACTCTTGTTGAATTTCTTCTTGCTCAGAGTGTTGAGTGATTTGTGTGAGGGCTGGTTCTGCTAAAGCAACCAATTCTTCAATTAAATCAATACCGATGCGATGAAATTCAATTCCTCGGTCATACTCTGGTGGTTCAGTTCCCGGTTTTTGAAAATCAAAAATTAGCGCACTTTGAGTAAATTGTAACGTATAACCATCTTCTAAAGTTGTTAGTAGACTTCTAGCTTCATTGGCAGCATCTTTATCGATTACTCCATATCGTAAAGATCGATCTAAGTAAAATTCCAATATAGTTGCAAACTCACGAATTTTTAGTAGAAAATCTGGTCTTTCTTGTAGTTCAAAGTGTAGACATAAAACATTTTTAGATTGATTAATTTGTTCTGAAATTTCATCTTTCAATCGATTGAAATCACTAACACTTCCTACTTGTGCATAGCATTTTACCTCAACCAAATTACAAACTATAGTTCGAGTTGTGATATTTAGATCGAAAAGTGCTAAATCTGTCCTTTGAAGGGTAACTGAGTTACCCAAAGCTTCTGCTTGCTGCTTTGCTTTTTGAAATAGTTCTATATGGGCATCAAGCGGTAGTATAATTTGGTTTGATAATGCTCCTTGATACTGCAAAAATAGACGAGCTAAAGCTAACCCAAGTGCCTCTGTTTGCTGGTTAGCAGATGAAATTAGTTTTAATGCTAATCGTCCAGAAAGCGATCGCATCTGCTCAAGGATAAGCTGCGTATTTCTTTCTTTTGCTTTTAATCCGTGTCGCTCTAGTACCTGGGACAATACTGATTCCAGTTCTGATAAAGAGCGCGAGGTAATGACCAATCGATGTCCAACACTAGCAGTAGAATCAGGAACATAGTCAACCAAGTAAGGCGGGCGATCGCTCTGACCACCATGATCAAAAAATTCAATGCCGATATTACGATCAATGGTGAAGACCCAATCACAGACATTATGAATATGGTGCAATAATTCCCGTTGTTCTGCATTTAGACCCAACGTTACCACCGGACGATTTTCAAAAGCTGGTATCCCTGTAGCAACAGTAGCAGTTGCGCCGGATATTATTTTCGGTAACTCAGCCAGTAAATCAATCAAGCTTTCCGCACCAGGAAGAGTAAGTGCCTTTCCATGACACGGTTGTCGCCGCCAAAAAGTACCGCTTTCATCATCTTGGAATTCGATAACAAAGTCTTGAATTAAACCATGTAATGATGCAATTTCTTTTGGTTGAAAGGGTGGCGCTGAACCAATTTCTTTTGCAGGAAATAAATCTACCAGTATGCTGATGTGGGCTTGGTATTTATTTTCTGATTCTAGGTTACGAAAATCATTAACGGAATGAACTGCCAAACTTAACTTTGGAAATAAATAATTTCCGCTAGATGTAGAAAAAGCATCAACTACTTCTGAAGTTATGTTGGCAGTTGGTGTAAGGAGTTGTTCTATGGCTTCACCAACTCCTGGTACTTCTGGGTCAGGGACAAATAAGCGAATTTCATACCGTAAATTGCGAAATGCTTCACGCTTTTGCAATAAAATAATGGCATCTGCAAGGATGGTGGCACGACCTGAGTTAAAGGCATTAATAGTGAGTGTGCGGATATAAGGGTTTTGTGCCAAATACCTTTCAATCCGAGAAGCTAAAACTTCAGCATTCACCGCAGCACCAATAGTAGGTTCTGGTAGTCCAAAAGCAGTACAGACTTCACCTAACAAGCCGCGTGTGTTTTCTTCGGTTGATTGGGCATACAGCGACCAAAAGAAATTAATATTATCAACGGTAATGAAAACTCTGCCATCAGTTAGGGGCAAAGTAGGGGGTACATTTAAAGGTACAAACCCCCGCAAAATGCTATCTCGCGTAGAACTCACATATTCTTCTTGCCCATTGTAGGCAGCAGTAATCCAGGACTGTGCAACTTGACTCCATGTAGTTAGCCATAAGGCACGTAACGGATGGGTTGGACCCAGTAATATAGCTTCTCGTGTTTGTCCCCGGAAGTCTATAACTTCTAAGCGCACGGTATCTACCAAAAGTAGTTTTTTCAAATCACTTAGAGACTGCCCATCTGAACCATTGCTTTTTTCTACTTTACGGCACAAGTCAACTAATATTTCTCTGTATGCAGCAGCATACTCATAACAATAGTTTTTTAAATCACTAAAATTAACTGCCTGAGAAATGAAATTCTTGTCCTCTGAAAGAACGGCGGCGAAATAATCAGCACGGGTTGATAAAAAACTTGATGCTAGTCCTGATTTTGGAAAATCAATAATATCTGGTAAGGGAGAACCAACTTGACCCATGCTGACCTGTAATTTCCAACTTACAGGACTTTGTGGAGATGTTAATATTGCCAGTTCCAAATCTTTTAAGCATGGTGCTATAGGAATACGAAATTTGCCATCCCGACCAAATTTAACTTCTAAGGCTTCTTGGAATGTTCTGCGAGTTTTGCTACTTTTCTCAGCCCAAACTACATCTTTAAGAGTAACTGCTTTGGGATCACGACGCTCCGAAATAGCTGCAAACTGAAGCTTCAGTTTAGCGTGTTCTAAACTTGTTTCTTCAAAAAACTTGATTGTTGGTGGTTCTGCATCAATTTCAGTATTTGGAAGTACATAAAATAATTCACTTTCATAAGGTTTTATCTTGCCCAACCTTGAATTTATATCTGGTTCAGTTAAACGTATTGGATCATCATTTTCTGTCCAAGGTAAAACCCTAACAGAATGCCAGCCTTCTTCAAATTCAAATTGATCGAGTTTATCTAAAGTAACACTTTTAGTTGTTTTTTTTGTTGTCCATGCTTTAACTTTTTTAGCACTTCCAACAGTACAACCATCTTGCGTCATAATTTGGACAGTAAAGTGATTTAACCCTTCTATTTGTTGAGGGTGAGGATCTACCTTAAATTCAACTTTAAATTTTTTCTGCTCTTTGGGAACTAATACTTGTTGACCAATTAGGCTTTGTAAATTTTGATTAGTTGCGTTATCTTGAATAAATGTTAGCCCAATATCTAGAACTTCTATCGATACTTTGTCAGGACTAACTTCTTCCTGAAATTTCCATTTATCAAAAGAAATATCCCAATTTTTTGGATTTATTACAACTTGCTTAGTCCAGATACGAGGGTCTTCTAAACCTACTTCTACTAAAAATTCAGTTAATCTATTTTGAAATATTTTGTCTGTTAACTCTAAATCTAAAACTCTACCCCGAATTGATTTATCAAAATTTAAGGTAAGTTTTTGCATCGATTCTAAATTCTTGCGGATTTTAAAAGTGGTAGTTGCAGGTTCATCAAACAAATGAAAATCTGGAACCAAGCCCAATTCATATAATGCAGCACCAAGGGTATCTCCATCTATTCCATTAATTACTGCTGTTTGCAAAAAACGCGCTTGTGTTACTGCATTAGTCCAACGCCATTTTTCTTGGGTTAAATACCTCAAAATTTCTTTAACATAACCTTGTAGGGGTGTCGGAACTTGCTGAATGAGTTTTTGAACCAGTTGTTGATAAACATCAGCCAAAGAAATTTCTTCAAATGATGCAACGTTGAAGGAATCTTCTGCATTTGTTTGCAAATTGGAGGGTAAAAATACCAGTAATGGTGGTCTCAATGAACCATCAGGTAAAGGGTTGCGTAGTTCGATTAACTTGGTAGATGAAATATATAAATCTGTATCGTCAGTATTTTGACCATTACCATTCAAAATAAAACTCTGTGCTTCTGGGATTTCTCGGCGCAAGCTGCGTGTCAGTACAATCATTAGATGTGAGTCTAAATCTGCGACTCGCATACAATGACCTTTGCTGCGTGAAGCAAGAATATCTCTCAGGCGCGGCAATAATAATAATTCTAAGGCTTGAGTTAATTCATCATCCTGAAGTTCCTGAAAACCTTGGCTCATCTGTTACCTCCCTGAGTTATCAGTAGTTATGGTATAACGAGGAGTCACGGTTTGGGTAACATAGGCATCCGAGAGGTCTTGGAAAAATCCAATTTCGCGCAGACGAGTCTTAAAAGCTGTAACATTTTTTCGCAGTGCCTGTTGATCTACAATGCTGGGTTGTCCGAAGCCATCACCAGGGGGTAAGCGGTCAATGTAGAGGCCATAGCGATCGCGTAGCAATGTTAACAGTTCATCAACTCTAATTTCACGGGTCACAAAGCTTGTTCCTTGAGGTTCTAAAACAGCAATTTGTAATAATACTTCAAGTAATCGACTTCCCAGAGCAAACCAGCGAGGGCTACCCTTGGCACGAGATTGGCGTAGCAAACCTAAATCACTATTTTTTAATAAAAAAGCGTCTAAGCATTTGATAATCGCCTCCCGATGGTAACTACCTCGAAGAGCTAATATTATTTCTATGTAAGTATCAAATTCTCCTAAATTCATATTAATAATGCGCTGTACTTCTGGAGGAATAGACGATTCTGCTCCTTGCTGATACCTTTCTATCAGGGGTGTGACTCTTGATTTAAAATAATCCTCTCGCTCTTTATTTTTAGAAGAATGTAAAAGTTGTAAAACTTCTCCAACAGAGAAATGATTTCCAGCAGGTGATAATTTATTTCTTGTTCTTAAATATTCAGCCATTTCATCCAATTTCTTAGTAATGAAATGAGCTTCAATATAACCTGGTATGCGGCGGTAATGACTATCTGCACTATGACGAGCCAACTCAGTCATGTGGGGGTTGGTGGGGTCGCCCATATCAACTACTAGCCCGATACGGTGCGGACAATCACCATGCGGTGAAGATATTCTGGGGTTTACCGGACAGCGATCGCACGTCGGGTCACTTCCACGCCGCTTTACTAACGCTGGTAAAAGTTTCATCAGACGCAGGTGGTAAAGGGCTAAGTGGAAAGACAACAGGGTTTTCAGGTAATCCACCAGAACTGACCGAGGCATATAATTTTCATAGGTCAGCAAACGCAGAATATCATCTGCTAGTAAGTCTGCTTGACCAATACAAAGGGGAGAATATCTTTCCGGTTCTTTGGAACGGTCTTCAGCATCTTTTTTCACTTGCTTATCAAAATGTAGAATTGCCTGAGTTTCTACATCAATTCTTTGGTCTGAAAGCAAAATAAGGTCAGTTTGTTGGTCAAGCCCCGCAAAAATAAAATCCTTCAACGCATCCCTTGCAGCTTGACCCAAACCCTTACGAGCATAATAAATCATCCAATAAATTTGTTCAGAAGATCCTTCATCTTTAGCATATTTGGTATTTCTATATTTGTATGCGTTACCGTGTAAAGGACGAGGTGATACAACAGCTTGATTTGATTTTCCTCGATTAGCTAAATCCAATAAATCAGTTTCTAACCATTTAGAGACAATATCTTTATGCTCTGCAAAACCAATAAATTTGGATTGATTTTTATCATCTATAAATTCTTCTAAAAATTTCTCAACTGTGAATAGAAGGCTCGAATTTCTAACTCTACTTGGATAGCCATCAAATTTTAGTCGAGGAAATAAATTAAGTAAAGTACGGTCAATTTCAATATGTTTGAAGTTAACGTAACTGATTTTGTCTAGTGCAAAATCTTTGTCTTTTTTATTATCGAGTCCCATTAAATTTCCTCCTGGACTTGTTTGAGCGATAAGTTACCAGCTTCATCGCGGCTGATATTATAAAAATCTTGTCCAGTCTCTGTGAGCAAAACTTCTTGATACGGGGCTGAAGCTAAGAGATTTTTGAATACTGCCAAACTCCGGTAAAACCCCTGTTGTTCTTCAACGCTGGGACGATAGCCATCATCAAGTCTTCTGAGCATTTCATATACATCCAAGTTTATACTTAACTTTGCATTATGGCTCATCAAAGAATCATACTGAAGGAATAAGGTTTGTGGTAAAAATTCTATAAAAGCAGTAATTCCTCTAGCTTCATGCGGTTGAAGGCTAAAAGTTTGACTATCAAATACACGGTAACTGCGAATAGTACCGTTATTCACTTGGCGGACTCTTAGGGCTAGTTTATTCCCAAGGCGAGATGGGTTTCTCAAACCTTCACCCCTGTTGATAGCGCGTAGAAGTAGTTGCACTTCCTTAGTTAAGTCTTCCTGTTTTGTTACTAACTTTAAAAAATATTCAAAATGACGGTAGGGTAGCATTCGTTGCCATCCTGAATCACGGCGTTCAAAGTATTGCCGCCGTCGTAGCATAGCAATATATTGTTTGTATACTTTTTGACCATTTTCTTCGATTTTACTTCGATAGTCACGAGGTAGTTCATCGAACGCCCTTTGTAATAAATGATCATCATTGCGGCTGCGGTCTGAGAAGTTAAACCGTCCCATTTCTTTAGCACTGGGTTTCAAAAAGGCAAAACTGCGGTCAAGACTGGGATTGCTGGTTTCTCCAAGATCAATTTCTCGCAGCAGGGAAATGAGGCGATCGCCTGAACCCTCTATACCTCCTATCCAAGAATTAAAATAAAAGCCATCAAGGATGTTTTGTCGTGCTTCGGGAGTGCTTTGGTGATAAAGTTCGTGAACCTCGTCGCAATCCCTTGTTCCCGCCAGCATGAAGGCTAAAGCTGAACGTAAATCGCGCAAGGTTATGTGTAAGCGTCCCCGCAGGTGGGTGATGGTATATAAGGTTTTGAGCTTTTCAATCACCTTGGGACTTGCTTTCTCATCCATAAAGGTTTGGGCGTTGTGGAAGATATAACATCTTTCTTTCAAGTCGCAACTACCGCAAGCTTTCCAAAAACGGGGTTCAGTCATGCGGCGGATTAATCTATCAAAAATTGAGTTATTTTCTTCACCCAAGTTAGCGACTACTGAGCGAAGATTAAGGTTAATGATGGCAACACCCTCTTGGGGATCTGCACCTTTTATACCATTTTTGACGATTTTAGTGAGTTTGGGAAAGCGGCTTTCATGTTCAGATAAAAAGTCAACTAAGCGACCTTCATTAATTGCAATTAACCGCGTTTCGTTGGTTTGCCAAACTTGTGTATTTGACCCTTGGAAGGGAGCTAAAAATTCTAACAGTACCTCGTTATTAACTTTATCCCCTTCATCTTGGCTACCGTCGTAATTGGTAAAGAAAGTTCGTCCTTCTATTTGGAATTCCGAACCGTTTAGTCCCCGTTGCAATTTAGTGTTTTCTTTCTCAGCTTGCTTTTCTAATTGTTGAATAAAGGCTGTTTTACCATCACCGGCATTACCAGAAATAATCACTAAGTTAAATTTACCCGCTAAAATTGCAGGTTGTAATGCTTGGTCTAAAAGTGTAGGGACATAAGTTAGTTCCCCTATTTTATCCAATCCCCTTGTTCCAGCATTGGTTTGTTGACTCTGGCTGTACAAGGTAAGCAGATGGCTAACAAAGGGATTAAAATTAGGTTTAGAGGTATCTGTTAAGGTCGCTGGGAGGGATTCAGTTGTTAGCTGGGTAGGTTGAGACACCTTTCTAGGGTGTTTAATTGCATCTAACGCTTCAGCAAATTCCTTAGCAACAGAAAATCTATCAACCCTGCGCGGTGCGATCGCTTTCATCGAGAATTGCACTAGTTCTTCACTCAAATCCTTACAAGCAGTAAAACTTCGTGGATCGCGGGGTTGCTTGTCTCGCCTTAGTCTGGGGTCTTGGTCGTCGAAAGGATATTTACCTGTAATGCACTCATAGAGAGTAATTCCCAGTGCATAAATATCGCGGTCAATTTTTTGCGCCTGATCAATTTCGTCTAAATCTAAAGTCAAGTCAAAATCCGGTGGGATATATGCCCTAGTTCCGCCGCCTGTCATGCTTTCATCTCGTTCTGAGACAGCAACGTTAAAATCAATGATGCGGACTCCCTTATCTGTGAGTAACAAGTTAGAAGGCTTAATATCTTGATGATACACACCATTTTCGTGCAGATGTGCCAAACCTGCGGCAGTTTGTCGTGCAATTTTTACTGCATCTTCCAAGGAAAGGGCTTCTTTTCCCAATACCTTAGTCAAATTACGAGGGTGAGATGATAATGCTTTAACCATGAACTCCCGTTCCTCGCTCTTGCTTGGCAAAAACAATCACCCCTAAAAATTCCTTAAAGGTTTCCGACAAGGATTTTTTAAATGTATTGACGGTAGGATAAGGGTTTTAGATTCTAAACTACCTTTTCATCGAAACGCTTATATATGATTATTTTTGCCGTTTTTGCCAAAAATTATCAAGGCTCTTATTTTGGCAATAGTATTGTTTCCTAGAAGGTTTTCTACATCTTCACCATCAATGTAATCAAATAGGATGTATGGTGTATCATCTGGCAATTTACCAGCAATAATAACTTTGACAATATAAGGATGTTCGGGAATATTTAGCAGTGTTTTGTATTCTCGTACTAAACGTTGGTAAATTGATTGCTTGTCACGGGTGATAAGTTTCATTACTAAATCCCTATCACCCATCGAATCAAATACTTTGTAGGCTACACCAAATCCACCTTGACCGAGACGCTTTTGAATAATAAATAGCTCGTCAAGAATATAATCTGCGGGTAAATTCTGCAAGTCTATTTCAGCTAAAGATTTAGGGGTTTCTCCCGTGTTGGGCTGAGGTACAACTGGTGATTTTGGTGTGATGATATTGTTGAATTCCACCAGTGTAACTGCTGCACTTATAAGGCGTTCTTCAGGGTCAAAAGCGCAAAGTTTTTGCAACCATTCATCCATACCTGTTGGGAGGTCTGGTTTATAGGAGGATGGTTTTTTTGGAAAAATAGCATCGCATTCCAAAAAGGCAGTATTCTCAAAAGCCGTTTGTCCTGTTAATAATTCGTAAAACACCAACCCAGCCGAGAATAAATCTGAGGCGATACTGGCTTGGCTGGGGTCGCGGTAACATTCAGGTGCTTGGTAGTTATAGTCAAGCTTATCTACAATATATTCTGCAATCGTACTGCTGCGGTTTTTTGTCACCCTGGCATAGTCGAAACCAGTCAGCCGCGCATTACCATCAGGTGTGACTAAAATAGCATCTGGTGTAAGGTTGCGGTGAATAACTTCGTATTTGTGGGCGTGGTTAAGGGCTGAGAGAATATCTTGGATAATGCCAATCTTTTGGTCAAAAGTAAGTGCTAAATTAGGTTTTCTAATGTGTTGGCTGAGAGGTTCTGCTGCTATATCTTCTATAACTAAAATGAATTTATCTTCCGCTTCGGTGGAGAAAAATTCTGTTATTTTTAAGATGTTTGGATGACCAGGCATCAGCCGTATTGAACGGTAAGCATTACTAATCAGATTACGTTGGCGATCGCGGATGCTATGCTCTTGGTAGGGGTCAACTTCATAAACACGCAGTCGGGCAATTCCGCCGCGTTTACCGAGAAAAATATGCTTGGCGCGGTATTCTGTATATTTATCTGGGGTTCCTCCCAGTTCCTCTTCTATTTGCCATTCACGGTAAATAGGAGGCGCAGATTTGGGACGGGCTTTACCAACAATTGCTTGTTCAATGTCAGCATGAAATGAGCGAATATCCTGCAAACGATGGCTAGGAATATGACCTTTGCCTTTGAAATAAGTTAAGCATTTTTGATTAAGGTAAGTGATATCATCCTCATCTGAACTCCCATGAGCCTCGACATGAGAGTTAGGGGCTGTCATTAAAATTGCAGCATGGACATGAATATCTTTGAGGTTTGTTTTGATAGGATAAGTATCACGAATTAAAGCCTTGATCACCTTAGCATTTTGTCTGCACTTTGCTAATGGTGCGCCAATATGGTCGCGTCCTTGTGGATACCATTTTGAATTATAAATATCAATTAGTCCGGGGATACCTTTGACATCAACTATAAATATGCTGTGAGGGGCAATTATGGCTAGGTCTATTTCATACTTTTCTTTGCCTTGAGGGATTTCAAAGTTATGAATTATTGTGTAGGTATCGGGTAAATTATCACGAAGAAATTTAATTGCTTGACGTTCAGAGTCGTTGACAGGTTGACCAATAGCGATGACTTTTGCAGCCATTAAGCACCTCCCTTATCAATACTACTTTCAACTATTTTTACTGCCTGAGCTTCTATTTGAATAGCCTTAGCTAAATCTTCCCAAGCATTAAAGACTGGTTGCCCAATTGATTGCCGAGTTTTTTCATCTGGCCAAGGAATGATAACTTGTTCTACGTGTTCAGAAACTACTCTGGGAATACTGTAACCATAAGCTTGTCTTTTAAGAAGTCTTTGACCATAATTACTTCTCAAATAAGCATAGATGTAGCCAGCATCGGCCTCATTATGAGGAACTAATCTGAATACATCATCAGCACAGAACATCCCATCAAGATGTGAGTTTACTAAAATTGGCCATCCAAATATTCCATTAAGTTGTCCTGCTGCTTGAAAAACGATCCAACCTTTTTTTAGCAAATAAGTTTCAATATCTTTAGATTTCTTACTAACAAATCTCTCTGGTGATGGACTCATTCGATAAATATCATTTCCACTTACAAACGCTGGTCCATAATTTTCTGATTCTACCCACTGTCTTTTAAAAATATTTGGCTTAAATAGATTTTGATTAACAGAGCTATGAGCAAGAGTTAGAATATCGCATTTAGCTTTTGTAATTGCCTTTTCTGCTTCTAAGGCTAAAGGTGAATGAAAAGCACCATCAAAGCGCATTCTTAGAGAGCTAGAACTAACCCCTGCTACTAGAGGTTTAGATATTTCATGTAAATCTGGTAATCGAGGTAGCTGTATTTTATTTTCTAATATTTTATCTGATTCATACAAAATATTTAATGCTTTTGCTCTCTTAATAGAAGCTTCTTTAATTAATTCATCTACGGTTTCTTCAATATCTGCCCCTAATCTTGGTACTGGTAAATCAGCAATATGATGAGGTTCAATACTTTGAATTATTGAACCATAAGTTCCTGAGATAATAAGAGGAACTCCGAATTTACTACTGAGATAAGCATATAAATAACCTGGCAAAATTTTATCAACGTCGGGAACAACTCTCATAGCGTGTTCAGTACAAGCCATTCCTGCCATATCTGATCGTACATAAACCATTCTGCCAATAGTCCCAGAACGGGTGATGAGAGTCCATCCTTCCTGAATAGCAAAATTTGGATTAGCTGCTACTTGCTTTTTTGACAAAAGAGATAGAGAAGAAAGATCAGCCGCAAGAATATCTGTACTCCCCAGGAAAGGAACACCATAAGCTGGATCATCTACATATTGACGACGCTCACGACCAGCATGAAAAATTCCGTTTAGACCTCCCTTTGTAACTTCATGCAAAGGTTGTTTCTTCGCTGATAGTTTTTCAAGTATTACCTTAGCTTCAAAAGCCCCTGAAAGGTAAGGGTTACAATCCAAACGCCGCCCGTTACTTTCCATCCAAGAAGACATTACTGGAAAGTCTAGCTTAGTAGTTTTCATGCTTGACCCTCATCAAATGGAAACCATTCCTGCATTTTAATGCACAACATTTGAAATGCTGTATCTGTACATCCTTTAACAGAAACTTTGCTAGTTATATTTTTATAAATAGCTGATGAACGAGGAGTTCTGGATAATTTCAAAGCATCTTCAACAGCTTTCTTCGGGTCAGCAGGTTTCAACGCCGAAGCATCCCATAACCCTTTTTCTTCTAACCACTTTCTTAAAGAGATATCTTGTTTAAACCGAAAAGCCTCTTCTACATTGCGATTATCCTGTAATATCCAAATCTCTAGTTCTGGATCTATTACAATCACGGCACAATTTTCTTCATCCCAACCAGTATCAATAAGATTTTCCATAATATTATTAGTAATTTTTTCTACTCCAGGCGACCCATCCCAAGCATTATCTAATACTACAACAGCATAACGATGAGTTTTTTGATAAGGACGAATTAATTGATGGGCGCGGGTATACACACCTGGATCACTCCCCGCTTCAACAATAATATCCTGTTGTGGGTCGAATGCAAACTGCCTAATTCCCAGACTTCTATGGAACTGCACTCTGGTAAAAAAACCTGTAAAAGCAGCTTCCATATTTTTATCAGCAACCAAGAAGATACAATCTCTCATCCCAGTACCCCTGCTGCAAACAGAGAACCAAGGTCAATACTTCCCTGCCAATCTTGTAAACGCGGATGTTTATTTCCGGGAATCGCCTCTGCACCATTTTCCTTACTAGCTCGCATCACAATCATTGATTCTAGTTCAGTATATGCCAATACTACAGGAGAATGTGTAGATACCCAAACTTGAGAATCGTACACCGAACTCAAAGATTGTAATACTACCTCAATTGCTCTAGGGTGAATACCATTTTCCGGTTCTTCCAAGAAAATTAGACTATGGGGTTGAGGTAGGTAGGGCAAAATAGTCAGTGCCAAAATATGCAGAGTCCCGTAAGATAATCCTGAAGAAGTCACAACATGATTACCCCAATAAGTTAATTTGAGGTAAGCGTGATAATCTTCTTCACGTTGAATAGCTTCTATTGCCATAACATTAGGCAAAGCCATTTTAATGTGTTCTACCCAAGACTCAAATAACTCTGGCTGTTCCTGCTGCAAATTCAGCACTAACCAAGGCAAATTATAACCATCTTTACGCAAGGTTTTAGGCTGTCCAGGCGGACAAGCCTTCCGCAGCACTGACCAACTTGGTTCATAACGCATTACGCCTTTTTCTAAAAGATTTCTGAACCAAATAGACGCAGAAAATTTATCAATATCACTGGGTAAATTTGCTAAAGCTAATTCCTGGGGTTCCAGTCGCAAGTTGATTTTAGAGCGGCTTCGATCTTCTTGTTTCAGAATTGTTGGTAAACCAGATTCCCGCTCAATAATTGTGTGCCAGTAACGAGGACGTTTACCTCCTATTCCCCAGCCTTCTTTCGGTTCAGAAACCTTCTGCGGAACAATATATAAAAATTCATCAGTTACATGAAGCTCAATATTATTAAAAATTTGAAACCGAATTTCATATCTAATACTTCGAGGATGCCTATTTTTATCTTTTAGAACCGTGGGTGGTGCATCTTCGAGCAATTTAATAATAATTTCTTCAGGTAAATCAGCTTCTATGGCAAAACCAAAATAATTTCCTCTGCCATAATGCAGTAATTCTTGTAAATTTTGCGCTCTTGGACTGCCACCAATAGAAGGAGATTCTAAAAAAGCTGGGATTAATCCCTGTGATAGAATTTCGCCCAACAATAAAGGAATATCAAGCAGCGTACTTTTACCCGTGCCATTTGCACCAGCTAAAACATGATATTGACCGAGTTTAATATCAAGTCGGTCAAAGCAGCGATATTTAAATGCTTCTATTCGAGAAATCATATACCTGGAGTTGGGTATTGTTGACGGAACTCTCGATATTTTTCGGCAATTACAGGCAAGTCATCATCGAGTATCTTTTCTTTTCGTTTTAAAGGACGTTCAATAATACGTTCCCCAATCCGAATTTTTTCTATTTTCTCTTTGACAACCACAATTTCTTCACCATCAGGAGTCCGTTTATAAAGCGTATTTCCTCGACGGTCAAATCCTACCTTCTCTGCCACTGCCATAAATACAGGATAGTCTGTCTTACCTCCTAAATCCTCAGCCCTAATTTCCTCTTTGGTTTTCTTCTTCAGAAACAGCAAACTTGTGAGAATATTTACATTCGCTTCTACAATAAATGCTTCAACTGGAATATCCACACTAGCTAATACCCAAGAATGACGCAGAATCCACCACCGGATATATTCAGTTCCAGGATTGCCCAAAATGCCATCTGGTAAAACAATCCCCATCCTTCCCCCCGGTTTTAGCCAGTTCAGACAACGCTCAATAAATAGTATCTCTGGTGCAACACTGCCTTTGAGTGTACCAGTTCTGCGAAAACTACCATCCTCCGTCCGTTCCCAATTGTAAGCTAATTCAAACTGCTTGAGTGTATTTTTATCCGTAATTGGAATATCAGAACCAAAAGGCGGATTAGTCAACAACACATCAATTGATTCTAGGGGAATTTCTTTTTTAGCTGGTTCTAACCCATCTAAATGTCCGTTAGGGAAATCCACAGAGTTGATATGATAAAGATGACCCCTGCCATTTCCTGCCATCACCATATTCATCTGGCAAGCTTTAATTAGAAATGGGTCAAAATCCGCACCAAACACTTGTTTCTCGGCAAACTGGCGCAACCGTCCATTGACAGATAGAAACTCCTCTGTAGTCTCTAATCCTACTGGCACATTCGCTTCTTCCCGAAACTTTTTCATCATATACGCCAGCACTGCCACCAAAAATCCCCCAGTTCCACAGGCTGGATCTAAAATTCGCTCATTTTCTTTGGGGTCAAGCATTTCCACAGCCAGTTTGATAATACCCCGTGGCGTGAAGTATTGTCCGCGATCGCCCCGTAAATTAGCGCCGACAATTTCTTGATAAGCCGCACCCTTAGCATCTACATCTGTACGTGTAAAGTCATATTTTGCCAATTCAGAAACCATAAAAGCAAGGGCGCGGTCAGAAAGAGTAATTTCCTCATTTCCCCTGAAAAGATTGCTGTAATTCTTTTTCACCTCTTCAAACAGAGGTATAAGCCGCAAGCGGATTTCTTTACGCCCCTCAGTATCGAACTGCTCCTTCGGCCCTGCCCAAAATCGCCTTTGACCGCGAAGTGATTTCTGCTCATCGTGCATTTTGCAGAAAATCAAGTATAAGAACTGCCAAAATGCCGCATCTTTGGGCATTCCTTCATTACCATGAATAAAATTATGGCAGCGCCGGAAAGCCACACGCAGCATTTCTGGATCAGCCTTGCGGGTACGCGCACTAGAAACTACCTCCTGTGTGTCCAAAGATTCATCCGCAGGTGGCCAATCACCTATCGGCTCAAACCGGTCTTCAAACCGCGTTTTTTGCTTCTCTAAGTAAAAGAACTCTAAACCATTCGTCCACAAACCATACTTACAGAAGTCAATATGCTCCATGATGGTTTCTAGTTCTTCTAAATCCTTCGCTGCTTGGTCGTAATCTCGAATCCTCACTGCATTTCTGCCGACCTTTGGTTCTTGGCGACAAACCACCACTCGACTTAAATTTTGAACTGTATGCTCCTGGTCGTGGTGAAAAATGGCAATATCCAGCTTTTTCCGCTTCCCATTAATAGAAACCGGAAAATCAGCCGCCATATCTTCCACCGAAATTCCATACTCGTGAAACAAAGCCCTTGCAATCCGTTGACGCACTTGTTCTTTTGGCGTGTCCTTGAGACTTTTCTCACCACTAATAAAGTCAAGGATACAACCATCAGAAATAGTGTAATCTTCCGTATTATCTTCTAAATCAGGAATCGGCAACTGTTTTGCTTTCATGTGCTAATAAAAATTCTCCTCGTATTCCTCCTCACTTACTGCGGGGAGAGCTAGGCTTGAGTTACTCAGATACAGTGAGTATTGTATCCGAGGAAGTTTCTCTTAATATATCTCGCTTAATAAAATGCTCAATTTTACCAAGCTGCTCATCAGAAAGTTCCTGAACCATCACCAAACGAACTAATTCTAGTACCTTTGGTCTTTCCTTCAGCAAAGTCACTACATCTGGGTCTGTGGAAGGACAAAGCCGAAATAGTACATCAGGATCAGCCGCTAAACCTTTTGCTAATGCTTTTATAACTTCCGGCTTTGGCGGATGCTCCTTACCCCGCTCAATGCGACTTAAGTAAGCAGGCGAGATACCTACCATAGTAGCTGTTTCCCGAAGTCCCAGATTTTGAGCCTCTCGAAGTTGCCTGATTGTTTCACCAAACTTGCTCATCCCTCCAATCCTTGTTGTCTGTTATGTAACACTAAACATTTTTAGAGTCAGCCGTCAACGGTATTTGATTAAGTAGCAATTAAGAAACTAGCAAAGCGATCGTATATTTCTGGCTATTGCGAAGATAAAAAGAACATCCTCCAAAAATAGCAAAATTCCCAATGTCCAAAAGAACGGATTTAGACAAAAATCAAATCATCACATTACTTCGTTCAGGGGGTGAAATAAGCATCCATTCCGAAACTTACGCTAAGGACTTGATAACCTGTTTTCAAAATCCTTTCCACCTACCAAAAACCTGTAGCAATTGAAGCCTCTGAAATTTAGGGTCTTCAAACCACTGCTGTGTCGTACAAAAAAGCTGTGCCAAATAGCTTAAAGATTATTTGGTACATTGAGAATTGCTAAAAACATTGATTAACAGAATGCTTATCCAGCAACGGTTGCAGCCTTAGTGTAACTTTCTGTACGATTGCTCATTTACCCCCTTCATCGGGTTTATGGCAGAAAAGAGACCGTTCTCGTCTAGAAAAGGAGTTTCCTTTGAACTACCTGACACAATATCTTCTGTCAAAGGCTAAGGCAGAACAATATTACCAGGAATTAACAAAGGTTATTCGTTCTGGTGATTTTCCTGTGGAACAGTTACAGGTTACTCGAAAAATTAAGAAGGGTGAAAAGGCTCTTTTGGTTCTGGGTAATACTGGGGATGTTGTGACGTTTTATCAAGGAATTACGGGGTTGACTAATTCTGAAACCTATTCCAGTGGGTATTATTTGGAGTTGATTGCTAAAAAACGGGATGAGTTACTTTCGGTTGTTGAGCCTCAAGGTGATGTGGGGAAGCAGTTGAGTCTGTTTTGAGTGGGGGATTATACTAATGATGAGAGCGATCGTCTATGGGATTTGGGAGGGCGATTTTTCTCTTTATCATTCAACATGATTTACTTAAAACATCAGTAAGTAAAGCATTAACAAAGTATTAACTTTGCTATCTTCAATCCGACACAACGCGGATACTGCAAACGCAAGCACTACAGGAATAGATTGCTTGATGTAACAAAAAAGATAATCTTGAATCTGATTGACACTATTCCTTAATAATTCTTCTAAGCTTAAGCTCCATAAACAGATTCTTTTCTCATCAGAGTTGGCTACCGCGATCGCACTTTTATCATTCTGTGAACTAAAAATACAAGCAGCACCAATCAAAGAATTATCATTTCCTTGAATAGTTTGTAGCAAATTTCCAGTAGCAATATCCCAGATTTCTATAGTTTGATCCTCATTAACTGAAGCAACTATTTTACCATCATCAATAAAACCAATACTCATTACAGTTGTGTGGGAATTTCTCTTAAGTATTCGTTGAGAGCCATCTTTAATATACCAAAGCGCAATTTGTTGGATAAACTTATTTCCTTCATCTTTTTTTAAACTAGCTGTGGCAATAACCCCACCATCAGGACTAAAACCAACATAAGAAACAGCACCCTGATAATTTATAGGTATTATCCGATTATCATTAAGATATAACAGCTTTACAGTACCATCAGCACCAGCTGTAACAATCTTTCTGTCTTGCCCTTCTTTTTGAGGGCTGAAAGCAACCATATTAACTTGCGTAGAATACTTTACTGAATCTAAATATTTATATTTAGGTTTATCATTCTCAATATCCCACAGTATTACCTGTCCATCAAGATAGCCTATTGCAATCTCTGTTCCTTCTGGATTAAAACTGATACTGTGAATATGACTTTGATATTTTGAAAAGCTGTCAATCTCTATCAGCTTGAAATTATAAATTTTTACCTCATTATTAATAGCAACAGCTATATTTCTCTGTTTTGGATTGAATTTAATATCAAATTTTATGTCAAATTTAAATTGAGATGTTGAGGTTAGATTAAATTTAATTTCCCAAACCCTACCATTATCATCAATTGTTAGAGGTTCACCAGTAACCTTCCAAAGTTTGACAATTACGTTTTGACTATATTTTTCATTTTTGTCATCTTTATCATCTATCTTTATGTCATCTTGACTAGCTGTAGCAATTTTCTCACCATCTGAACTAAAGTCAATCTTTACAATTTTATTAGAATGCAGGGGAAACGCATCTAAATTATCTTGACAAAATACTATATTAGTGCATCAATATGGGA
>NZ_VIKY01000126.1:0-30880 GCF_009711925.1 Dolichospermum sp. UHCC 0352
AGGTTTGGAGAGGGGTCTGTTTACACATGAAAAACTTTTAAAACATCCTCTAAATACGCAATTTAACCTAAAGTTATCCTGGTATTAACTTAATCTTTATTGATGGAAGATGTCGTAATTTGTGGTTTATTGTTTGGTCAGGTTCATATAGTGGTGGAGACAGGTAATTTCTTGAGAGTGGCAAACACCTCAAGCTGTGATACTTTTGTGTGAATTTTTATTTATTACCGACTTGAAATATTGAGTGTGTCAAAAGTATGGTTAATTATGGATGTCACCATTAAAACCTTATTCGTTTAACAATCAATGGTTAATTCTAGTCTTGTTGCCACACTCTATGTTAATCCTGCTACAGGAAATGATGCTAATACGGGTTCTCGTCCTAGTCCCCTAAAAAGTATTACCAGCGCCCTGAAACAGGCAAAAGCATCAACAATTATTCAGTTAGCTAGTGGAACTTATAGCACAGCCAATGGTGAGGTATTTCCCTTGACCATTCCACCGGGAGTGTTGGTAGTAGGAAATGAGGCAAATAAAGGCCAGGAAATGATCATTTCTGGCAGTGGTGAATATCAAAGTCCTAGTTTCGGGGTACAGAATATCACTTTTCTTTTACTAAGTGATGCGAGTCTTTTAGGTGTGACGGTGATTAATCCTGCCGCAAAAGGTACTGGCGTGTGGATTGAATCATCAATACCTACCGTGGCCAACAGTACATTTAAGAACTGTACCAGAGAAGGAATTTTCATAACTGGGAATGCGAAACCGGGGATTGTAGATAATTTGTTTATTAACAATAAAGTGTGTGGATTAGTCATAGCTAAGAATAGCAAAGGGGAAGTGCTGCGGAATGTATTTGAAAATAATGCTTTGGGCATAGCCATTAGTGATTTTGCCGCACCTTTAGTAGCAAATAATCAACTTTGTGCCAATGGCACAGCGATCGCCCTTTCCCGTGATGCTAAACCAGTATTACGGCGGAATCTCATCACTAGTAACACCCAAGGTGGTCTTTTAATCGTCGGTAATGCCGTTCCCGACTTAGGCAGTCCCCAAGACCCAGCAGACAACATTTTTCGAGAACAGGGTAAATTTGATTTACAAAATGTTACAGATCAAAAAATCATCTCCGTTGGTAATCAATTAAGTCTTCCCCAGGTGATTGGGGCGATAGATTTCATCGCTGCTACCGCTGACACCCCCAGTCAAATCGGAGTCAGCAGTAGATTTGCTGATTTAGAAGGACATTGGGCGGCAGCCTTCGTGGAAGCCCTAGTCAGTAAAGATATTATTAGTGGTTTTCCTGATGGCACTTTTCAACCAGCCACACCCATTACCCGCGCTCAATATGCAGCTTTGATGACGAAGACATTTCAACTACCGGAAAGTAATCAACTAGATAAATTCAAAGATGTCAAATCAGACTTTTGGGCTGCCAAAGCCATAGCCAGTGCGTCCGATAGAGGCTTTTTAAAAGGCTTTCCCGATGGCACATTTCGACCAGAAAATAACTTAACCAAAATTCAAGCCCTAGTCTCCATTGTCAACGGTTTAAACTTGAGTGGTGGTAATCCTAACGTCTTGATGGTATACAGCGATCGCGCTCAAATTCCCAGTTACGCTACCAGTGCAGTGACAGTGGCTACGCAAAAACTATTAGTTGTCAATTATCCTCAACCAGATCAATTAGAACCATTGCGGGAAATTACTCGCGCTGAAGTCGCAGTCCTAATTTATCAGGCATTAGTCGCCACAGGACAAGAAAATCCCCTTCCCTCTGCCTATATTGTCAAACCAGAGACAGAGATTCCCTCTTTTTCCGATATTGTTGGCCATTGGGCCGAACCATTTATTCGGGCATTAGTTAGTATGAACTTAACCCAGGGTTTTGCTGATGGCACATACCAACCAGATCAAGCCATGAGCCGCGCTCAATATACAGCTTTAATTGCTGCGGCTTTTAATCCCCCAGCCAAACGTCCGTCCCCAGAATTTACAGACATAGCCAAGGATTTTTGGGCAGCTAACGCCATTGAAATTGCAGCCAGAGGCGGTTTTGTGGGCGGATTTAGCGATCGCACCTTCCGTCCTACCCAAAACGTCCAACGGCTACAAGTCATAGTCTCCTTGGTCAACGGACTGGGACTTGCGGCCACTGCTCAAAAAACCTTAACCTACATTGACCAAGATAAAATTCCCGAATATGCCCGGACAGCAGTTACCATCGCTACCCAGCAAAAAATTATTGTTAATTATCCAGATCCCAATTTACTAGCACCCACGAGGGAAGCCACCCGTGCCGAAGTTGCAGCCATGGTGTATCAGGCATTAGTCACCAGTCAACGCACAAAAGTTATTAATTCACCTTATGTTGTTTTGCATATCAGCAATTGACAAGTAGAATGGAAAACACTGCCTATGACTTTTGCTGCTGGTGAAAAAAACTACTCATGTAGCTAAAAGTACGCTAGGCTAGATGCGATGGGTGAAATGTTTATACCTATTGCCTATAACTCACAGCCCATGTTAACAACAGCCCCGGTCACTCAAACTTTCGCACCTCCTGCCGAACTAGCAGCTAAGTTATTAACTCACTACAGCTTTGATCTCAACGGACACAATGCTAGTGAGCTAGTTAACCAATGGCAATCTGAATATCCCCTGCATTGGTTACATTTAGCAGTTATTGAAGCTTTGTATCAAGGTCGTTATAAAGCCGTATCTGTACAGCAAATCTTGAACTTTTGGCGACGAAAGGGTGAGACAACCTACCATTTCAATATGGAATTTGAGCGCATGATTTGTAGCAAATTCCCTGAACGTCTCACTTCTCCCTCCCTACAAGTTTTACCACCCACTAAACAGGAAATCAGGATGGAAGAATATAAAAATCTTCGTTTATTACCTGCTCCAGTGAGTTATAAGTATCAAATAAATAATAATTTACAGCCAACAGCAGAGAAACGGGACTTTGAGCCAGAAAATCCAGTCCCAGCATCTCCTTCTGATCAATTAACAGCAAATATCAGACAACAGCAAATTATTGAGGAAATTTCCCCCCCACCTGCCCAACAGTTAATGCTACCAGCAACGGCCAATCATCCCCCTATTGGTCAGTTTATGCCCCAAAAGAGCGATCGCACCGAATCCTTCACCTCCAAACTCAAAGCCCTCACCAGTGAAAGATTGGAGTTGGCATTTTAGGCAAGAGGCAAGAGTCAAGAAAAATATCAATATTTCCCTATTATACTCAACACGGCTGATTCATTTGATTCTGTGGGTAGGGGTAAAGCAAGAGCTTATTGGTATCAACTTAACGTAAATTGATGTCCCTTCAAGCCAGGGAATAAATTCCCTGTCTAAAAGCTAAAGTCGGTTAAAACCGACTACTTTGGCATAAATAGGATAATTTTTGATTTTGAGTTAACCAGAGTGCGTTTTAACGCACTTTAGCTTTGAGACCGGAACTTAAGTTCCGGGCGGGAATATTGCAGCCAAACAAATAAGCTATCCCTAGATCAATGACCAATTATTTCACAGCCTGAACAACTGATTTGAAACCTTTGCTATTGAAGAGGTTAACCATTTCCGAGGCACTTTCTTGACTATTGAAAACTCCCACCTGCATCACCCTGCGGCCTTGCCAAACCTTGGGAAAAGCATCATTAACCAGAGAACTGACTAAATTCTGTTGCTGCTGATTTGCAACCAACACTAGCACCCGGTAACTGACATTTTGCCCAGTAGCTGTATAAATTTGAGGGTCTGATATTGGGGCTGAATTTTGCATATTTTCCCCTGTGGCTGCTTGAGGAGCTACAAATTCAATAGCACCAGAATCAAGTTGAGTATAATTAAATTGGGATGGATTAGATAGATTATTTGGTACTCGTGGCAATTGATTGGGATTAGAAACGGGTTTAATTTTTAAAGGTGTTACCGTTCTTTGATGAGGAGCATTGGGAACTGTGGGGGCAGAAAATGTGATTGGCCTGCGGGCTGAAGTTTCTGTTGATAAAGAATTAGCACCAGGATTTCTGGCTGTAGATGCGGTTGTACCTTGAAGATCCACTTTACCACTGATGCGATCGCTAACCAAATTATTTCCTGCCGCAGAAATCACCAACTTCGCAGTTTGGGCGTTGATATCATGACGACCATTATTCCGAAAGATATTCTTGCCTGGGTCATAACTACTACCTAAATCTGGTCTAGCTTGGGCAATTACAACTAGACCATCTTCTCTGTTACCTTGAATCAGATTATTCCTTAACATTGGTGTAGCATTTGCTTGGACAATAATCCCCGATCTATTATTCTGAATTTGGTTAGCTACCACCACAGGAGACGCATTTTGGGCAATATTAATCCCAAAACCAGTTTCTTGAAAGATATTTTCCCTGATTTCGGGGCGAGCATTTCCAGAAATAGTTATGCCATTAGCACCATTGCGAACAAAAACATTTTTACTAATACTGGGTGTCCCATCACCAGCGACAGCAATTCCATCTTGGGTATTATTAGTAAAGGTATTTTCCCGAACTATAATATTACTGGATTCAATCCATAATCCATAACCACGAGAATTGGTATTAGTGACGGTGACACCACTTAAACTAGCTTGGTTAGCACCGACAATAGCCACATTTTGACCACCAAATCGGCGACTGAGAAATTCGCCACCACCAGTAATTGTCACAGTTTGGCCTTTATTGTTAATGTTGCCTTGAATGGCTATACCAGGTTTCAACATTAAAGGAAATACTTCTCCACTTTGGACGCTATATGTACCGGGAGAGAGGATAATTACACTATTAGAAGGTGATGCTTCTAGGGCTTGGCTAATTGTCCGCCAAGGTGCGCTAATACTACCATTACCTATTTTGTCATTTCCTGTACTGGGGTTGACAAATGATTGGTTAATCTGAGAGATTGTTTTTTCACCTTGAAGTATTTGTTCGCCAACCCTCGGAACTTGAGCAAAGACACTACTTGCACTTGTTATGAAGAGTATTGTACTCGTTACTCCTAAACCAACTGTTAAACTCAAAATTGAGCAACTCAGGGAGTTTTGTCGGGTGTTCACAGATTTTTGGGGGACTATCATTTTTTATAAAACTCCTCTAAAATTTATAGCAACAACACTGAAAGTTTATTTGGATCTGAGACTGGATATCAACTGTTATACAATTAATTTTTATACTATTTCATGATAGTATGTCTACGATGCTACTTGTATCTTGACAAATTGACCACGATTAGTTAGCAAGTATTTAATAATTAAAATATTAAAATATGAATCAGGCTGGCTATTACTATAAAAGCATTAAAAATGAGGTTTTGTAATGGTTTCAGCCCATAGTCACACACAACAAACTGTTTATCGCATTTTAGATGCTAATTTAGATCGCGCTCGTGAAGGGTTGCGAATTATTGAAGAATGGTGTCGGTTTGGTTTAAATAATGCCCAGTTTTCAGGTATATGTAAACACTTGCGTCAGGAGTTGGGTACTTGGCATACGGCAGAAATCCGCGCAGCACGAGATACACAGGGTGATCCAGGAACGGATTTGAGTCATCCCCAAGAGGAACAACGGGCTGATATTACATCGCTATTACAGGCTAATTTTTGCCGGGTGCAGGAAGCTTTACGCGTATTAGAAGAATATGGCAAGCTTTATCATGGGAATATGGGAGCAGCTTGTAAACAAATGCGTTATCAAGTTTATACCCTGGAAAGTAATTTGATGGGTTATCAGCGTCATCAGTTATTATGGCGATCGCATTTATATCTGGTAACATCTCCCGCAGATAATTTATTCGCAATTACCGAAGCGGCTCTTCAAGGTGGATTAACTCTGTTACAGTACCGGGAAAAGACCGCTGATGATTTAGTCCGCTTAGAACGGGCGATAAGACTGCGTGAATTATGTCACCATTATGGGGCTTTATTCATTATTAATGATCGGGTAGATTTAGCTTTGGCTGTAGATGCTGATGGTGTCCATTTGGGACAACAGGATATACCCATTGCTGTAGCGCGTCAATTACTGGGACATCAGCGCATTATCGGACGCTCTACCACAAATCCCCAAGAAATGCAAGGGGCAATTGCCGAAGGTGCGGATTATATTGGTGTGGGGCCTGTGTATGAAACACCGACTAAAGTAGGTAAAGCCGCAGCGGGTTTAGAGTATGTGAAGTATGTTTCTCAAAATTGTCAAATTCCTTGGTTTGCAATTGGGGGAATAGATATGAGTAATCTTAATGATGTGATGAAGGCAGGGGCGCAACGGGTAGCTGTAGTGCGATCGCTCATCGAATCAGATCAACCTACCCTAGCAACTCAGTATTTTCTTTCGCAACTGCACAGAATTAAATAGAAAAGAAGAAAAATCGGATTAAACTATGAAATCAATTTCAGGAAAAAATTTTGCTATGCTGTAGGTTAAAAGATATTTAACCGATAATTTATTTATTATGCCTTCACCATTTCCAGGAATGAACCCCTACTTAGAAAATCCTGAACTCTGGCCAGAAGTACATCATTGGATTCTGACATTACTAGCTGAGTCATTGATACCACAGTTGCGACCAAAATACAGAGTAGCAGTGGAAAAAAGAGTTTATCATGATACTGATCGCAACTCTGTTTTAATTGGTATTCCTGATGTGGCGATCGCCCGTTCTTTAAAACCTACAACTCAGAAATCATCTAACATTGCTGTAGTTTCTCCACCTGTTAAACCCGTAACAGTAAATATCCCCATACCAGAAGAAATTAGAGAAACTTATTTAGAAGTGAGAGAAGTTGCTACAGGTGAAGTGATCACAGTAATTGAATTGCTATCACCTAAAAATAAACGTCAAGGAGAAGGAAGAAAAGCATATCAAACTAAACGATTACAAATATTAGGAAGTTCTACACATTTAGTCGAAATAGATTTATTACGTGCTGGTGAATCTATGCCCATATTAGATAATAATATTAAATCAGATTATCAAATTTTAGTTAGTCGTAGTCAATTACGACCTAGAGCAGAATTATATCCTTTTAATTTATCAGAAGCAATTCCCGCCTTTTTCTTACCTCTACAAAAAGAAGATATAGAACCCTTAGTAGATTTACAAAATGTGATTCAAGATTTATTTGATCGTGCAGGTTTAGATTTAGCAATAGATTATAATTCCGAACCAGTTCCCCCAATTCAAGAAACTGATTTGATTTGGGTAAATGAGTTATTAAAAGAGCAAGATTTATAGTCTAAATTTATACCAACTCTGGTGACTAGAAATCGCAGCTACATAAACAAAATCCACACTTCAAGAAGGGATTGGGTAGCTGTAGTGCGATCGCTCATCGAATCAGATCAACCGACCCTAGCAACTCAGTATTTTCTTTCCCAACTGCACCGCATCAAATAAATAAAGGGTGCTGACAGTAACTATAACTGTGAATATTATTGTTGCTCCAATTAGTATAGTTGATACATCTCCAGTGCCAACTGAAGCCGCTAATTTCAACAACGAAATAGATTTCAAGAATGTACAATTGACAATTGGTGATAAAATCCCTATTTCATCCTGTTAATCCTTTAATCCTGTACTTCGACTTCGCTCAGTAACCAGACATCCTGATTCTGACTACATTATTATTTTCATAAGTCCTAAATTCAAAATTTTTCCCGCTTTATGTCTAATCAAATTCATCTCCAAGTCAATGGAGAAACTCGCAATTGTTTATCCCCAACTGCTTTACCAGAATTACTCCAACAGTTGGGTTTTAATCTGCGCTTAATCGCAGTAGAATATAACGGTGAAATCTTACATCGTCAATTTTGGACTGAAACTCAAATCAAAAATGGCGATCGCTTAGAAGTAGTCACTATAGTTGGTGGTGGCTAAAATAAGAATATAATAGCTCTACTCTCCGTTTCTGCATCTGGAGCGTGAGAAAAAACCTCTATTCCTCCTTCATAAACTCCAAATACCCTTTACTCAATTCCTCCACAGACAAATCATAAAACTGTTTACCATGTTCTGGGGTTGCTAAATCTGGATTTGAACCCATACGGCCATCTGGATAACGTAACCGAAAATCAACGGAACTATAAATTTTATGTCCACTAGCAACTTCTGGATCAAGATATGCTTTTTTAATTGCGTCTGGATAAACGTATTGGGTAACAGCTACTTCGCTAGGGGTAGCATGAGAACCTTCTTGATTACCATATAATTCTTTGGCAAGTTTGTACACAGAACCACCCATAAACCAATTAGCAACTTGACATTGCACTTTTGCGGAATTGGGAATTTGCAAATCTTCTAAATGAGCGTAAGTTTCCGAAAAAGCAGCTTTGAGAGTCGCAATATTTCCTCCATGTCCATTAATAAAATAGAACTTGGTAAAACCAGCTTTTACCAAACAAGTCAAATAATCTTTTATTACTAAAATTAAAGTGCTGGGACGTAAACTAATTGTTCCGGGAAAAGCAGTATGATGTAATGCCATACCCACATTAATAGTTGGTGCTACCATGGCTTGAGTTGCTTCCCCGACACCTTTTGATATGGATTCTGCACAAATTGCATCAGTCCCAATTAATCCCGTGGGTCCATGTTGTTCCGTTGAACCAATGGGTAAAATTATTCCTTGAGATTGTTGCAGATAAGTTTCAACTTCCGGCCAAGTGCTTAAATGTAAGAGCATTGTTTTTTAGGAGTCAGGAGTCAGGAGTCAGGAGAAAGAAAAGGAGAAAGAAAAGAAGAAAGAAAGAAAGAAAGGAGGAAGAAGGAAGAAGAAGAAGAAGAAAGAAAATCAACCAATCACCAATCACCAATCACCAATTACCAATTACCAATTACCAATTACCCAACAATTTCCCACCAACCGAAAGCAGGACCGATAAAACGGATGATTACCCACGCGACAACCATACTACCAATACCTATCCATGCACCACGAGTAGTGATAGCCACAAATTGTGAAGCTTGGGTTTTATTGATGGGAACCCAAGGTAATATTCTAGTAGTGTCTTGTCCGTATTCTTCTCCTAGTGAGTGTTTACGGCGTTTTGCTTCACCCATAATTTAATAATTTAGTTTCTTTTTGAGTTCAATTTAAATTTTAATAGAAATTCGTCATGGAAATTAATTAAGCAGAATCATCTTCATTATTCGCAGAAAACAAACTAGGATCGAGATAGTTTAATCTGGCTAGGGGACTAAGTGCAGAGAGGATTTGCACGCCATAGCTGCGGTTAACGACACGACTATCTAGTAAAGCTACTATACCTTGATTTTCGCGGACAGGTGCGATCGCTCTTTGTAATTCGTTCATAGCTGTGGGTAATAAATATAGTCGAAACCAGTCTTGGTGCGATCGCTTATAATGAGCTACTCTACCAGCTACCAAAGGATTTTCCAAAGATGGTAAAGGTAAAGTTGCAATAATTAACAATCTGGGTGATGGTAAAACACTTTGATTTTCGCGCCAAAATTCCCAACCAGTAATTAAAATCCCATTTTCATCTAAACAAGTTTTTTCTACCTGCACCCGTGAACCAAATTCAGAAGCCAAAATTGTCCCCACTCTGGCTTTTAGCGGTACATCCCCAATTAATATTACCGTCATTCCTGGTGCAGTTGCACTCAAACATACCAAAGTGCGAACTTGATGAATTAATGCTTGTTGAAATTCCGGTGTATTTGGTAAAGGCAACTTATAAGGAATATAAAGTTGAATTGCTTCCCCTTGACTATCAGCAGCAAATTTCAAGCAAGTAACATCCTCTAAACCCAAACGTTGATGGAAAAGAGGTGCTTCCGCTTGCGGTTCTAAAGCACTACCAATTAATACTACAGGTTGACGTTGCCAAATTGGGGCGAGGATTTTACCCAATTCAATTGGAGCATAATATAAAGAAAATAAACCTTGACGACGGGAAATTGTTGACCAAAATAAAGTAGGGTAAGAAGAATTTTCCAAATTTGGGAATTGTTGCCAAAAATTTCGCCAAACATTTGGAAGATTGTTTTTATCTAAAGCTAAATATAACTCTTGTAAAATTTCAATTTCTGGTTGAGAAATCAGATAACAGGAGTAGGGATTTTCTGGATGCTGAAATAATTTATATGTTAGTTCTACCCTAACTTCCCGAATTAAATCTGCTTGATAGGGATAAGCCAGCATTAATTGATCCCAATCATGGGGTTCAATGCTTTGAGTCAGTTGAGAACGTACCCAATCTTCTAAATCGTCAACACCATCAATAATTGTGGGAATATTCGCAGGAAATGGATTGTTATCAGCCAATTGTCCTTTTAACCAAGCTTCAGGGGAAGTCAACAACAAACCCTGAAAATCAGGACTTGGCCAAGTGTCACCGGTTCTAATGGGTTTATTCGCTGGTAGCCACTGCTGGAGTCGGGGAATTTCTACCTTTAACAACCGTTGCTGGACAGTTTCGGAAGCGACAATAATTATAGAACCATGCCACATTAAAGCAGAAGCGATAAAACTGGTGCGATATCGCCCTTGATGTCCACAAACCGCCCCTACTTGGATTAAGGCACTACGTCCCAACCGTAAAGCACGTGCCACTAACCTAGCCATCGTTAAATGATGAGGCCAGGAAGGAAACCCGTCCTGCGATCGCAGGAAGTTATGTAATGATAAATGAACTTCAGCTTCAATCACGTGCTTTTAATTCCATAAAAATTGTTCGTTGTCAGTTGTTCGTTGTCCGTTGTCAGTTGTCCGTAGGGGCGAAGCATTTGGAAGATAAATTATCGGTCATTGCCAAAAATAGTTCTCCAAATGCTTCGCCCGTACAGTTGTTCGTTGTCCGTTGTCCGTTGTCCGTTGTTTTACCAATGACCAATGACCAATGACCAATGACCAATCACCAATCACCAATCACCAATCTCCTAAATTATGCCAACTTACCCAGGAATTTCCAGCGAAGCCTTCAGACATCCCTTAGACCGTCAAGCAGAACAAGCTTTACGCAATTTACCCGGCTTTGATTTAATCGCCCGTAAATTTGTAGAATTTGTCTATGAACGCCCCCAATTTGTCTATTTAATGGGTAACTCCATTCAAGTCGGACCGCGGCAATATTCCACGATTTACCAGATATTCCGGGAATGTGTTCGAGATTTGGACATCAGCGGTGAACCGGGATTGTTTATTGCTCAAGATGCCCAAGTTAATAGTTATGCTTTAGGACAAGAACATCCTTATATAGTCGTCAACACTGGGTTACTGGAGTTACTCAATGAAACCGAACTACGGACGGTCTTAGCGCATGAACTGGGACATATTAAATGTGGTCATACCATTTTAATTCAAATGGCGATGTGGGCGATGAATGCCGCTTCCGTCATTGGTGAACTAACATTCGGTTTAGGTAATTTTGTCAGTCAAGCCTTGATTTATGCCTTTTTTGAGTGGCGACGCAAAGCTGAGTTATCAGCAGATAGAGCGGCTTTATTAGTGATGGATGATTTAAACCCAGTCATGTCATCCATGATGAAACTGTCTGGAGGTAGTAACAAATATGCCCATGAATGTAGTTTACAAGAGTTTATTCAGCAGTCGGAAAAATATCAGGCACTAGATGATGATGGGCTGAATCAAGTATATAAGTTTCTATTATACAATGGCGCACAAGGAATGATGCTGAGTCATCCTTTTCCTGTGGAACGGTTGCATTATTTACGCAGTTGGGCAGTATCAGAAGAATACCAGGAAATTAAAAGGGGTAATTATCAGCGTTCTGCTGATGGTTCGGTTGATGTGACACCGGAAACACCTGATCATGAAGCGGAAAAACTCAGAAAAGAAATTGAAAAATTACAAGCAGAAATTAACAAAATGAGAAAGTAAATCACAAGATCCCCGACTTCTTCAAGAAGTCGGGGATCTGAAAATCTGAATTTAATCAACTTTCAGTTTCGCAATCAGGAACACCTTCTCTAAATACTCGACTAGCGAGAATATCTACTGCTTCAATGGTAATTAAATCCTGCTTATTTAACAGTTTACCACTACTTAATAACCGATTTGCTTGACGTAAACGCGCTCTATCTATAGCATTACGCACACTTCTAGCATTGGCAAAATGGGGCATAGTCTTCCGTTTAATTAAATATTCGCGGAAGGCTTTTTCGGCATCTGGACTAAAGCAATAGTTTTGGGCTGTGACTATAGATTGGGCAATAGTCATTAAACTATCAACACCATAATCGTTAAATTCAATATGTAATCCAATGCGGGAATTCATCCCTGGATTACTATGAAAAAATCTGTCCATCTGGTCTTTATAACCAGCAAGAATAACGACCAAATCATCTCTTTGGTTTTCCATGACCTGCATGAGAATTTCTATGGCTTCTAAACCAAAATCCCCAGGATAATCTGGACGGTATAAAGTATAGGCTTCGTCAACTAATAAAACTCCGCCCATGGCATTATTTAATACTTCCCTGGTTTTGGGCGCTGTTTGTCCCATACCTTGTCCCACCAAATCATCTCGCGTCACCAACATGACATTTTCTTTACGGATATATTCCAGCCGGTAGAGGATTTCTGCCATTCGCATTGCTACAGTGGTTTTACCCATACCAGGATTACCTAAAAATGTCATGTGCAAACTGGGCGCACCTGCATTCAAACCTAAGCTTTTACGAATACGGTCAACCAATAACAAAGCCGCCATTTCTCTAATTTTGTTTTTGACGGACTTTAATCCAACTAACTCCTGGTCTAACTTATCCAAAATTTCTTGGATATGAGATTCTTGGAAAGCTGCTTCTAAATCAATTCCGTCGTTGTGATCTATTTGTTTTTCTAATATCTGTTCGGTCATGACTATCACCTTTGCTTATGATTTTGATGATAGCTTGGAGTCGTGAAATATAAAAGAACATAATCTTTATAGGTCTGATATATTTTTCTTACTTATCAATTAGTAGGGGCGAAGCATTCGGACAGAAAATCAATGGTTTGAACGATAGGTTATCGCCCGAATGCTTCGCCCTTACGGACAGAAAATCAATGGTTTGAACCATAGTCGCCCGAATGCTTCGCCCTTACGGTGTTCTAGACTAGGAACGAGAGAATGCTATCTTATGGAAACATGATCTTCTTCACGCACTTCTAAATGGGGAGCATGATGAACAGGTTGCAAACGTTGACGAATTTTGCCAATGATGATATAGAGAATTGGCACAATAAACAAACTCAAGAAAGTCGCTACAAACATTCCCCCAAATACAGCAGTACCTAAAGATTGACGACTCGCAGCACCCGCACCTGTAGCAGTTGCTAGGGGAAAAATTCCCAACAAAGTCGAAAAAGCAGTCATGAGAATGGGACGTAACCGACCTTGTGCTGCTTCTACTGCTGCTTTGGTAATTGATAAACCTTGCTGTTCTTGCAACTGGTTAGCAAATTCGACAATTAAAATTGCATTTTTACTGGCTAAACCAATTAACATGACTAACCCAACTTGGCAAAATACATCATTATTTAAACCTCTTAATGATTGTGATGCTAAAGCTCCCATAATAGCTAAGGGAACTGACAACATAATAATCAAAGGGTCAACATAGTTTTCATATTGAGCAGCTAATACTAAAAAGACGAAAAGTAAACCTAAACCAAAAATGATTGGTGCTTGTCCACCGGATTCTTTTTCCTGAGCCGCAATACCCGACCATTCATATCCCATGCTTGTGGGTAATATCTTTTTAGCTAGTTTTTCCATAGCCAAAGTTGCTTGTCCAGAACTAGTACCAGGAGCAGCAGAACCGTTAATTTCAATAGAACGCAATAAGTTATAATGATTAATGGTTTGCGCTCCTGTTGTGGGCGTTAATTTCACTAAACTACTCAGAGGAATCATCTGATTAGTCTGAGAACGCACATTTAATAAACCGATATCATCAGGATTGGAACGAAACTGAGCATCTGCTTGAACATATACCCGATATGTGCGAGACAGAAAATTAAAATCATTGACATATCGTGAACCCAAATAAGTTTGCAGGGTTTTAAAAATATCGTCAATGGAAACTTGCAGAGATTTCGCTTTATTCCGGTCAACTTCAATTAAGATTTGCGGTGTATTGGCGGTAAAGGTGCTAAATACAGCTTGCAATCCGGGGGTTTGATTTCCCTGCATCATGAACTGACCAACGGTTTGCAGCATGGAATTTAAGCTGTTAGTTCCCGCTATATCTTGTAACTGAAATTGGAAACCACTAAAACTACCTAAACCGCGAATTGCGGGGGGATTAACCGGGAAAACTCTAGCTTCGGTAATTCCTGAAAAGCTTTTTCTTAAATTACCAATAATTGCTTGGACTGATTGATTTGGTTGTTTACGTTCGTCCCAGGATTTGAGAGTTGTGAAAATTATGCCACTGTTAGCGGTGCTACCACTAAAACCAAAACCACCAATTGCAAATGTTCCTGTAACTTCTGGTAATTTGAGGATTGTTGCTTCTACCTCACTCATGACTTTACTGGTGTATTTGAGTGAAGAACCTTCTGGCCCTTGGATAATGGTAATGAAATAACCTTGGTCTTCGTCGGGGAGAAATGCTGTGGGTACGGTCATGTACAGCCAAGCAGTGAAACCTAATGAACCGATAAATAACAGGAGAACAATCGCTTTTATTTTTACCAAAAATTTTAAAGAGCGCTCATATCCCCAACCCATGGCTTCTAAAAACCAATTAATTCTACCAAATACCCAACCCAAAATCCCTCTAGGTGCGGGTCTTTGCCGCAACAACAAGGCAGAAAGAGAAGGGGTGAGGGTGAGAGCCAAAAATGTGGAAATGGCGATAGAAAAGGCAATTGTCAGGGCAAATTGTTTGTAAATTTGTCCAGTTGCACCGGGGAAAAAGGCGACAGGGACAAATACCGCCATTAATACTAGGGAAGTAGCAATTACTGCCCCAAATAGCTCTTCCATGGAGACTGAAGCCGCTTGACGGGGTGACATTCCTTGGTCTTGAATTAAGCGGGAGATATTTTCCACGACAATAATCGCGTCATCAACTACCATGCCGGTTGCGAGGGTTAAACCAAACATGGTTAAGGTGTTGACGGAAAAACCAAAGGCTTTGACGAAGGCAAACGTCCCCACTAAGGACAGAGGAATGGTGATCACAGGAATTAACGTAGTCCGCCAATCTTGTAGGAAAATAAAGATAACGAGAATTACCAGAGCGATCGCCTCTAAAAGAGTTTTTACCACTTCTGCCAAAGATTCTTCTACAATCGTAGTGGTGTCAAATGCCACTTGATATTTCATCCCTGGCGGAAAGCTTTGCGACAATTGCGCTATTTCCTTTTTGACTAAATTAGCCACGTCCAAAACATTACTTCCTGGTGCCGGAAATATCCCCAGTCCCACACCCTCATTCCCCTTAAACCGCAGAAATGAGCTATAGTTTTGCGCTCCCAATTCCGCCCTTCCCACATCTTTTAACTTAATCAAACTACCGTCACCAGCAGTTTTAATTACCACATTGTCAAATTCCTCAACTTCCGTCAGTCTACTAACTGCCCTCAAGTCAATTTGATACATTTGACCATCTACGGCTGGCTGTTGTCCAATTTGTCCCGCACCTACCTGTAGGTTTTGTTCATTCAGGGCATCAATAACATCACCAGTAGTTAAATTCCGACTAGCCAATTTATTCGGGTCAAGCCATAGACGCATTGCATAGCGACGTTCCCCAAAAATCCGCGCCTCACTGACACCTTTAATCCGTTTGAGGGCATCTACCAGATATAAATCTGCATAATTACTTAAAAAGACATTATTTAAGGCTTTATTATCACTAAACAAACCGATCGCTAACAAAATATTGTTAGACTGTTTACTCACAGTCACTCCTGTTTGCTTCACACTATCTGGTAACTGCGGTTGAGCGGAAGTAACACGGTTTTGCACATCAACGGCAGCAATATCCTTGTCCCGCGAAGCATCAAATGTGACAGTAATCGTACTACTGCCATCATTACTACTACTCGAAGTCATGTATTTAATGCCTTCGACACCGTTAATTTGTCGTTCTAAAATCGTTGTGACGGTACTTTCAACAATTTCCGCACTAGCACCAACATAATTAGAATTGACGATAATCTGCGTGGGACTAATTTCTGGATACTGGGCTGTAGGTAATGTGGGAATACTGATTGCACCAACAAGTAAAATGATAATAGCGCAGACGCTGGTAAATACAGGTCGCTTAATAAAGAAGTTAACAAACATAAATTGGTAATTGGTAATTGGTGATTAAAAAGATCCCCGACTTCTTCAAGAAGTCGGGGATCTTGCTATTGTCAATTTTCAGGAATTATTGGAAGTTCATCTCTGAGGTTTTGTATTCCTGAAATTATCAATTTTTCATCCCGTTGTAATCCCTCAATTACTTGATAATCATTCCCTTTAATCTTGCCTAACTTCACCTGTTTTTGTTTAGCTATTAATTGAGAAACACCTTGAGGAGATTTTCCAGTTTCGGCTACAAATACAAAGGTTTCCCCAGCAATTCGAGATATTGCTGTTGTGGGAACTAGCACGCCAGAACGTTGATTCCAAATCACTTTAGCCCGAATTAATTGATCGGCTCGTAGTTGCCCATTGTCATTGTTATAAAGTGCCTTAACTAATATTGATTGAGAGTTATTTGTAATATTGGGAGAAATAAAGAAAATACTACTATTGCCGATGATTTTACCCTGAGCGTTAATTAATTCAACTGGTAATCCTGGACGTAATTGTGTACCTTTTTCCAAAGGGACAGGAATTTTAACGTCCAAAGGTCGGTTTTGGGTAATAGTTGCTAATGGTGTGGAAGTATTCACAACATCCCCTACTTTAACGGGAATATCACCAACAGTTCCAGTGAAGGGAGCAGTAATTGTGTAATACTGAAGTTGAATTTGTTGTTGTTTAATATTGGCATCAGCTTGGACTAAGGATTTTTCTACCTGGGATATGGTAGCTATTTGAGCTTGAATACGGGAATCTATCGCCCCTAGTTGGGCTTTTGCCGTCGCTAGTTTGTTAGCATATAAATCTTGAGTCTGACGAGATACAGCCCCTTGTGCAGCTAATTCAGAATAGCGATTATAATCTTGTTGGTTTAAACGCACATCTGCGATATTTGCTAACCGTTCTGCTTGCAAAGATTTAAGAGTAGCGCGAACATTTTCTAGTTGCGCTTGTGAACCTCGACCAGCAGCAGATAAACTACTAACTGCGGCTTGTTGTTGTTGAGAATCTATTTGCAGAATCGCAGTCCCGGAGGAAACTGAATCTCCTGATTTGACGAATATTTGGGAAACTTGTCCTTGAATTCGCGGTTGGAGATTGACTGAACGCCGCGATTCTAAACTGGCTATATATTCCGTACTATCTTCAACTGTACCTGTTTGCACTGGTGATAGTTTAACTTTAACCCCTGGAGGTGGCGCATTAGCAACTGCTGGAGTTGGTTTTTCAGGATTTAGCAATTTCCATGCTATCCCGCTGACACCCCCAATCAATAACAGTGCGGCTAATACCAACCGCAGCCACCGATTTGACTTGGGAGGTGAGGGAGAAATGTCTTTAATATCGGTTTGAGGTTCAGGTAATGTCATGACTGATAACAAGTTGACGGAATGAATAGTTAAAAATCTATGTGTATGATATGAATTTTGAAACTTCTAATTTATGATGCACTGGCAAAAATATGTATTATCTAATTTAAATATACAGGCTTTACATTTTTTTACAATCAATCGGCAAAATAATTATCTTGATGATCAATTTCTGAATTTAGTCATAGAGAAAACATTATCTGTTTTAGCTCACCTCGAATATAGAAACAGCCTGATTTCCTTGTCACTGTCTTGAACTCAGGATTTATGCCATTTAACAACTAGTAACTTTGTTCTATTGAATAAATGCTGATCAATGTTTGTTTCTCTTTGGCAAGTCGTACCCAGAAATAGGAAAATTGTCTAGGCTAATCTTTCCCTGGTTAGAATTTAATTTAAGCTGTTATTAACATCAAAATCAACATGATTAATAAATTGATACAACGGTTCTTGACTTTGGCTCTTATTTTTGCTGTTGTCCTTTTCTCCTGGGAAGTTCCTTTTGCTTTCGCAGATCACTTTTTTACTAACTCTGGAGAAATTAGGGATAATATCAAATTATCTGAATATGATTTTACTCCCCAAGAAAATCAAGAACTACAGGGGATTCGTCAGCGTCGAAATAAAGAAATTGCCGCAATTTTAGATTTATCTCAACGTAACTTGCTTGCTCACAAATTACATAATGGTAATAATATTGATCAAGCTTTAGAAGCAATAAATTTAAGTTCTCAACAACGAGAATTAGTAAATTCTATAAATGTCTTCACTAATTTAAAATTGAAGGGAATTTTCTCTCACCATGATTTACTTGACAGTCATAAATAAAGTTCAAAATTGGTAATAGTAAATTATTTCAGTTGTGAGAAATCTGAGTTTTTGCAACTGGTAATAAAAAGATAAAAACAATCACCAATTTTTTCAAAAACTCAATAAATTATGATTGATAAGATTGAATTGTGAGATTTGATGAAAGATTTTGTTGGAGAAATTGACTGAGTACGGTTATCAACTCTAGAAATCCCTCCCTATTTTCTCCCTAATAAAGATAAGACACGGTAGATTAGAGACAGCGTTACTTCTTCAAAACAGGGGAAGTCATCATCAAAATACAGTTGTCACAATAAATGTCTTATGAGTAAAAAACTACAAGGATTCCTCAAACCCCTATTTAAAACCGCCTTTATTCTTAGCTTAGTGCTAACTTTGGCGTTCAGTCATGCTAATGATGCCTTAGCAGCCCGCAGTGGTGGCAGAATCGGTGGTGGTTCTTTTAGAATGCCTTCTAGCCGTACCTACACACCCCGGACAAGTATGCCCGGTAATGGCGGCTACTATGCTCCCTATGGCGGTGGTTTCGGATTTCCGTTTCTTTTGCCCTTATGGGGTTTTGGTGGCGGTTTTGGCGGGTTGTTTGGGATTTTGATCTTTTTTGCCATGGCGAATTTTTTAGTGCAAACATTTCGCCGTGTTACCAGTGGAGAAACGGAAGAAGTCAGCTATAGCAGCAACCCTTCGGTGTCTGTCACCCGGTTACAAGTTGGTTTACTAGCCCAAGCAAGAGATTTACAACCCGAACTCAATCGAATTGCGGAAACTGCTGATACCAATAGCCCAGCGGGAAGAAGCGAAGTTTTACAAGAAGCTAGTTTGGCTTTATTGCGTCACCCTGAATATTGGGTATATGCAGGTGGTGGAACTCAACAAGCAAAGTTAAATTCCGCAGAATCACAATTTAATCGGTTATCTTTAGCCGAACGCAGTAAGTTTAGCGAAGAAACTCTTTCTAATGTGAATAATCAACTCAAGGCTGTTTGTCAGGAAGCTTTACCTGGTGAAGATAACCCGACTCGTTTGATTAGTGAAGGGCCAGGAGAATATATTATCGTCACCTTATTAGCAGCAACTTTGGGTAAATGTGAAATTCCCGCTATTAATAATGCTGATGATTTGCGTCAAGCTTTACGTCAAATTGGTAGTCTTGGTGGTGAACAACTGTTAGCAATTGAAGTTTTGTGGACTCCCCAAGCGTCAGAGGATACACTGACATCAGATGATTTGTTTGCGGAATATCCTGATTTGAAATTGGTTTAATTGGGAGTTTTGCAAAACTCATGTAGAGACGTTCATTGAAACTTCTCTACATTCTCTCAAACTCTCACTCTCTGAGACTCTGCGCCTGGAGCGTGTTAGCGAAGCGGGGCGAAGCCCAACAAACTCATTTAGGAAACTGTCCTTCTCGCACTTCCACAGCGTAATCTTGGACAGCTTTGGTAATTGTTTCTCGTAAGTTTGTATAAACCTTGGCGAATGGTGGTTGTTTTTCCGAAAGTCCGAGAATATCAGAAGTGACTAATACTTGACCATCACAGCTAGAACCTGCACCAATTCCAATTGTAGGAATACGGAGTTTTTGAGTAATTTGCAGCGCTAGTTTTGTAGGAATATGTTCTAATACTATAGCAAAAACCCCGGCTTGTTCGAGAGCGATCGCTTCATGAAAAATTCTCTCACCTTCTTCCTGGGTTTTTCCCTGTTGTCGTAACCCTAATTGATGAATTGACTGGGGTGTTAATCCCACATGACCCATAACCGGAATCCCCGACTGCACTAACCGGGTAATGGTTTCTACCATTGCGGGATAGCCACCTTCTAATTTTACCGCTTGCGCCCCCGTTTCTTTCAACACTCTACCGGCGGAGTGCATAGCTTGGGAGATACTTTCTTGATAGGTCAAAAACGGTAAATCAACTACCATTAAAGCATTTTTGACCCCACGCCGCACAGCTTTAGCATGATGGATCATTTCATCTAAAGTTATTGGTAAGGTAGTTTCATAACCAAGGACGACGGCAAGAGAATCACCAACTAAGATCAAGTCTACACCAGCTAGATCCAAAAGTTGAGCGATCGCATAATCCCAGGCAGTTAACGCAACAATCGCCCTTCCCTGTTGTTTCCATTGAGTTAATTGTTGGGTAGTAACTGCCATAAAGAATTGATAATTGATAATTGTCAATTGTTAATTGTTAATTGTCAACTGATAATTGTCAATCTCTGGCAAATTTAACTGATGTCACGTTACGTCCGCGCAGGGGAGTTACAGACCGTAATACAATACCATTTTTTGGTTAATCACTAACAATTGATTTGGCATTCCCGCCCAAATTAATCCTTGGGGACTGGGATTTTTGTCTGTATTATCAACCTTTTGGGCTATAGCTGGTGTGACTAAGTAGGTTGGCGTTGAAAATTGTCGTCATAGCACTAGGCAAGAGGCAATACTTCGACTTCGCTCAGTAACCAGAGGCAAGAGGCAAGAGTAAAGAAGTTTTCAGCGATTTTACATTTCTTTACACAGTTTGGTTTTATTGTGTTCACCTACTTATGCTTGGTAAAGCTATTAATCTCAGTAAATTTGCACGCATTTAGTTAAGTATATCCAGCTTGATATTATTTTTGCATATTCATTTAATTAGTTAGGCTATTTTAATCTTGAAATGCAAAGTCTCAGCCTAAATTTTACCATTTAATAAACTTCATCATGACTGCCAATATCTATCAATAAAATAATCATTTCTAATAACTCTTCATCTTCAGAGAAATTAAAGATAATTCTACAATCATAAGTAACAGAACAAGACCATAAACCCGCTAAATTTCCTCCTAACTTATGAGACTTCAAAGACGGTGTAAAGGGATCATCGGCCAAAGGACTTAATACATTAACAATTTGATTTTTTAATTGCGGGGTTTTCTTGGTAATCTTCCTAAAAGACCGCTTGAATCCACTACTCCAGACAACTTCCATCATCATCTCCTAGTAAATCAGAGATTAAATCATCAACGCTTCCCCTCTTTGCTGTACCATCTTTAAAAGCTTGTTTAACTTCCTGAGCATTAGTTAAAATTTCAGCCCGCTTCTTCTCAATTCGTTGCTTTTGAAGAAACTCAAATAAATACTCTCTATCTTCTGTGGGTAATCTTTCAATAGAAGTAATAATTTCTTGTAACGTCAGCATAGAATCTCCTCTAAAACAACTCTCTGTTTCTATATTATCTCCCATTGAGCAAATTGCATGAGTAATTTACTTAGTATAAAACAGTAGCAATATATACTTGTCTTAAAGCTTTTAAGTACCAGCTACATCTACAGGTATTGCATAACTTTCAAGTGAATATTTACTTGAGATATACACAATTGTAAACAAATCTTCACAAAATGTTAAATCTTTATGTGATAACAAATTTAAATATATCAATTAACAAAATTCGCAAAATAACTTATTGAATTATTGATATATTGTGGGGTAAGCTACAAATTCCGTGATGTGCAGTTTCTTCTTTTCTTGCTCATCCCCTGACTAAACTTGTCTTCAGGAAAAATGCCTCATGATCCCTCCTTACCCGCTTTAGGTAAAGACATCAGGAAAAAAAGAGAGTTGCAGCAAACCAGCCTTAGGTCTGGAATGCGGCTTTCAGGCAAAAATCCGCAGACGGCTGAATCAAGCCAGTTGAGTAGGGTATGCAAACTCAAGATGAAAAGATTTTGTATTCTTGGGACGAAAAATAACTGGTAAACAATTTGTTGCAGTAGCAATTACCGCAACTTAATTCGTGCAGGAGTAATACTGCCACCATAGAAATTGATCGCCCCTAACTATAAGCAAAACTTATAATCTCATTAAGAATGAATTAAGAGTAGGAATGAGAAGAAGTGGCACATAACGTGATTTGATAGTAAAAAGAAAGACTTCTTGGAAGAAAAATATGTCTTACGCGCAAACTAAGACTCAGGCTAAGTCTGGGTATAAAGCTGGGGTTCAAGATTACAGACTAACTTATTACACACCTGATTACACTCCTAAAGATACAGATTTATTAGCAGCTTTCCGGATGACCCCCCAACCCGGAGTTCCTCCTGAAGAAGCTGGTGCGGCTGTAGCTGCTGAGTCTTCCACTGGTACTTGGACAACAGTATGGACAGACTTGCTCACCGACCTAGATCGCTACAAAGGTCGTTGTTACGACATCGAACCAGTTCCCGGTGAAGATAACCAATATATTTGTTATGTTGCTTATCCTTTGGACTTGTTTGAAGAAGGTTCTATCACCAACGTACTAACCTCCATCGTCGGTAACGTATTTGGTTTTAAAGCTTTACGGGCGTTACGTTTGGAAGACATTCGTTTCCCTGTAGCTTACATCAAGACTTTCCAAGGACCTCCTCACGGTATCCAAGTAGAGCGCGACAAATTGAACAAATACGGTCGTCCTCTGTTGGGTTGTACAATCAAGCCCAAATTAGGTCTTTCCGCTAAGAACTACGGACGCGCAGTTTATGAATGTTTACGTGGTGGTTTGGACTTCACCAAAGACGACGAAAACATCAACTCTGCTCCTTTCCAAAGATGGCGCGATCGCTTCTTGTTTGTATCTGAAGCTATCAACAAAGCACAAGCAGAAACCGGCGAAATCAAGGGTCACTACCTAAACGTTACCGCTCCTACCTGCGAACAAATGATCCAACGGGCTGAGTACGCTAAAGAACTCAAGCAGCCCATCATCATGCACGATTACCTGACCGCAGGTTTCACCGCTAACACCACATTATCTCGCTGGTGTCGTGATAACGGTATTCTGTTGCACATTCACCGTGCTATGCACGCTGTAATTGACCGTCAGAAGAACCACGGTATCCACTTCCGCGTATTGGCTAAAGCTCTCCGCTTGTCTGGTGGTGACCACATTCACACCGGTACAGTAGTTGGTAAGTTAGAAGGTGAACGGGGAATCACCATGGGCTTCGTTGACCTATTGCGTGAAAACTACATCGAGCAAGACAAGTCTCGTGGTATTTACTTTACCCAAGACTGGGCTTCCTTACCCGGTGTAATGGCAGTTGCTTCCGGTGGTATCCACGTATGGCATATGCCCGCGTTGGTAGAAATCTTTGGTGATGACTCCGTACTCCAATTCGGTGGTGGTACTCTCGGACATCCTTGGGGTAACGCTCCTGGTGCTACAGCTAACCGCGTAGCTCTAGAAGCAGTTGTTCAAGCTCGTAACGAAGGTCGCAACTTGGCTCGTGAAGGTAACGATATTATCCGCGAAGCTGCTAAGTGGTCTCCTGAGTTGGCTGTTGCTTGCGAACTGTGGAAAGAAATTAAGTTCGAGTTTGAAGCAATGGATACCGTCTGATAATTGAGGATTTGAGATTTTGGATTCATATACAATCCAAAATCTAAAAATCTAAAGGGCTGGGTCAAGCATGGATTTAAAGCAAATTGCGAAAGACACAGCCAAAACTCTCCAAAGCTACCTGACTTATCAGGCGTTGAGGACTGTATTGGCACAGCTAGGCGAAACAAATCCTCCTCTGGCACATTGGTTGCAAAACTTCTCCGCTGGCAAAATCCAAGACGGAGAAGCCTATATTGAGGAACTGTTTCTAGAAAAGTCAGATTTGGCTTTGCGGATTATGACTGTCAGGGAACATATAGCGGCGGAAGTGACAGAGTTTTTACCAGAAATGGTGATAACTGGCATTCAGCAAGCCAATATGGAACAGCGTCGCCAGCATCTCGAACGCATTACGCAACTAAGTTTATCAAGTCCCAGCCTCGAAATACCAAAGACAGACAATATCTGATTCTAATTTGGATAATTTATCTAATTAGTCAGTCAACCAAGTCATAAAAAATCTCCCCCCACTTATCAAAAACTATGCAAACTTTACCTAAAGAGCGTCGTTACGAAACCCTTTCTTATCTTCCCCCTCTGTCTGACGCGCAAATCGCCAAGCAAGTTCAGTACATCATCACACAAGGTTTCATTCCTGCAATTGAATTCAACGAAACTTCTGAACCTACAGAACTTTATTGGACAATGTGGAAGTTGCCTTTGTTCGGCGCTAAAACTACTCAAGAAGTATTGAGCGAAGTTCAAGGTTGCCGTTCTCAGTATGGTAACTGCTACATTCGTGTTGTTGGTTTTGACAACATCAAGCAGTGTCAAGTTATGAGCTTCCTTGTTCACAAACCCAGCAGATACTAAGAGCTAGTTAGCTAATAGTAATTTGATGAATTAAAAAGAGAGGTAGAGTTTTCTATCTCTCTTTTTTTTAGCGTTACATAATGGCTTTATGAATTATGTTTCGCGCAAAGGCACAAAGGAGCAAAGACGCAAAGGTAAGAGTTTTCAAAATTAACCATGGTTACGCCACTCAGGCTATCGGTGAGTTTCATTCTTTGATTCAGCAATACCCTTTTTTTTAGTTTTTGATAGAGAATAGAATTGTCGGTTGAGTCGCACATACAAAAGGCTAAAGGTGGTAATTATGCAACAAATTACTGTTAATGAAGCATCTCAACACTTGTCTGATTTAATTGAAGCCGCACTTGGTGGTGATGAAATTATCATCATGAAAGATAATCAACCTGTGGTGAAATTAATTCCTGTATTACCAGTTAAACACCGTCGTCAACCTGGTACTGCTAAAGGAATGGTAACAATGGCTGATGATTTTGATGCACCTTTAGAAGATTTTCAGGAATATATGTGATGATGTTTTTGATAGATACACATACATTTATTTGGTATGTAACAGATAACTCTCGACTTAGTAATCAAGTTTTAGAATTGATTAACGATGAGAATAATCAGATTTTTTTGAGTATAGCTAGTGTTTGGGAAATGGGAATTAAACACGGGTTAGGAAAGCTAACGTTTAATCTTCCATTTGAGACATTTATCACGCAGCAAATTAGTATTAATGACTTCACGGTGTTAGATATAAAAATCAGTCATATTACGGCTATTACTCAATTACCTTTACATCATCGTGATCCTTTTGACAGAATGTTAATTGCACAGGCTATGGTAGAAAATATGCCTATAATCAGTGCTGATAAAATTTTTGATGTCTATCCCATACAGCGTTTATAGTAATGCTGAATGTGGGTTTAATCAATATGAAGTCTCCTTAATCTGGGCATCTAGTGAAACCTGGATTTAATAACTGCATAACTTTTGATGGCGATCGCCTCCGGTGGACGGAATGCGATCGCTCATATACTAAACACGGGTGAGATTTAAACTTTTGCCAAATGACAAAGAACCCAGATGTGTAGGGGTTTAGCAGTGCTAAACCCCTAAGTTTAGAATCAAACAATCAAGCCGTTTTGAGTATAATATCTTAGGAAACTGCTGTATTAAAGTGATTTGGGTGAAAATAGCTCCCCAATTACAAAAGGAGAGCTTAGGCACTTAGATAAAGAAGCTACTAACAGCAATAGTACCCAAAGCTGGTAATGTACCACTGGATCCTGTGATATTCACCAATAGGTCATTACTAGATTGGAAGCCAGCCACACCATCATTAATGACTAAATAAGTTCCGGCAATACCAGAAGTGGTGACACTGACTAAAGCTGCACTACTTACACCTAAAGCCTGATTATCAGTTAATGCTCCATTAGCATCAGTAAATACACTATTGACCACATTTGTTAAGGTAGTGTCTGTACTATTAGCAGCACGAGTGAAGGCAGTGGGAGCATTCATAGCTACACCCAGGGAGGTCAACAGGTCAATTTTATCAGTGCCAATGGCAAAGTCGGTAATTCGGTCTGCTCCTGATACTGGGGATTGTCCAAATTGGAAAACGAAGGTATCGCTTCCTATTCCACCTGTGAGGGTGTCTGCACCAGCACCACCGTTAAGAAGATCGTTACCAGTACCACCGTTAAGAAGATCGTTACCAGCATTTCCTGTGAGGGTATTATTGCCACTATTACCTGTTAATGAATTGTCACCTGCATTCCCAGTACCATTAATAACAGCTGTTCCTGTTAAGGTCAGATTTTCGATGTTGGGGAAAACCGTTAAATCAAAGGTAACAGAAGATTGAATGATATCTGTTCCTTCTCCTGAGTTTTCAGTAATGGTATCAGTAGTGCTATCTACGACATAAATATCATCACCTAAACCACCAATTAAGGTATCAATGCCAGCGGCACCGTTAAGAGTATCGTTACCAGCATTTCCTGTGAGGATATTATTGCCTGTGTTGCCAGTGAGGCTATTATTGAGGTCGTTGCCTGTACCATTGAGGTTAGCACTTCCCGTAAGCGTAAGATTTTCAACGTTATCGGTTAGGGTGTAGGAAATGGAAGCATTAACCCTATCAGTCCCCTCACTGGGGTTTTCTACTACCACATCACCCGCATTATTCACAGTATAGGTGTCGTTGCCAGCTAAACCTATCAAACAATCAGCATTTATAGTACCATTGAAAGTATCATTACCAGAAGTGCCGATCACTGGGAGAGTCGGTTGACTACCATCATCATTTAAAATGATCCCTGTGGCACTGCGAGTACCGATAGTAGCTCGGGAGGGAGTAGACAAATAAACCGTAAAGGTTTCGTTGGATTCAATGGTGCTGTCTCCTCTGACTCGCACTCTTATTTCCTTGCTGGTTTCTCCTGGTAAAAAGGTGAGGCTTTCTCCTGGTGGCATTGCTCCACCAAAAAAATCGGTGGAGTTAACGGGGTTATTACCAGACGGGGTAATAAACCAATCTACTGTGCTTGTACCACTGGTGTCTCCTGACCGAGTGACCGTAAACACAAATGACTTGTGATCTGAGTTGCCCTCCGTTTGTATGCTAGATGTACCAGTGATGTTTAGGACGGCATTACTGGCGATATACTTAAAATAGCTACCAGTGAGGTTAAATTGCAATGGGTTGATTAAACCCTGGGTATTTTCTAAAACAGCAATCAGTTCATCAGGTTCGCTATCAGGCTTGTTGATGTAGAGGTTAATGTTATTACCTGAAACTGTGGTCGTATAATCACTACTGGAACCCAAAAGCTGAATGATATCTTCCTGGGGATTAAAGTCTTTGATATTCAGGTAGTCACTTGTACCTCCAGTGCTGGGATTATAGTCATCATAACCAATCCATGTGGCATCGCCCAGAATAAAAGTGTCCTCTCCTGTTCCCCCAGTGACTGTATCTACAGTCCCTAATCCTGGTTTGGCGACATTGGGATTTACTGGTATGATAGTATCACTTCCATCTCCTCCCGCGATATCATCATTTCCTTCACCCCCAATTAGGGTGTCATCTCCACTGTAGCCTCTGAGGTAATCTGCATATTGTGTTCCTGTGACTTGAAACACTTCTACGTTATTGTAGTTTAATAATGGCTGATGAGACCCATAATACAATCTATGCCATAAACCTTCAAAACTATTGGTATAGGTGTTAGTTACTCCATAACCACCGTTTCCTAAATAGGTAAAACTGGCACTGCTATAATCCACAATCAGGGTGTCAGTGCCACCCCCACCGTTAATGCTGCCATTGCTGACCAGTAAATTACCAGTGGCAATAGTGGTGTCATAACCACTGCCTAAAGTCACAGAGGAAATATTCTCAAAATTGTTAATGCGGGTATTATTATCCCCACTTACTTGTTCTGTAGCTCTTAAATCCAGCACTAAATCTACATCTAAACTGCTCAGGTCTAGGCTTTGTAAGGTGTCGTTTCCTTCTTCCCCGTCAATGCTGTCTCCAGCTTTAGCACTGACTACTGTGTCATTCCCTGTTCCTCCACGGATAACATGACGACCTGTGCCACCATCAATGGTATCATTGCCATCACCACCCTCAATTTCGTCATTTCCACCTTCCCCTTTCAGGGTGTCGTTACCATCACCACCTCTGATCAGGTCATTGCCATCTCCACCCGCGATATCATCATTTCCTTCACCCCCGATTAGGGTGTCATCTCCACTGTAGCCTCTGAGGTAATCTGCATATTGTGTTCCTGTGACTTGAAACACTTCTACGTTATTGTAGTTTAATAATGGCTGATGAGACCCATAATACAATCTATGCCATAAACCTTCAAAACTATTGGTATAGGTGTTAGTTACTCCATAACCACCGTTTCCTAAATAGGTGAAACTGGCACTGCTATAATCCACAATCAGGGTGTCAGTGCCACCCCCAGCGTTAATGCTGCCATTGCTGACCAATAAATTACTAGTGGCAATAATGGTGTCATCACCACTGCCTAGAGTCACTGAGGAAATATTCTCAAAATTGTTAATGCGGGTATTATTATCACCACTTACCTGTTCTGTAGCTCTTAAATCCAGCACTAAATCTACATCTAAACTGCTCAGGTCTAGGCTTTGTAAGGTGTCGTTTCCTTCTTCCCCGTCAATGCTGTCTCCAGCTTTAGCACTGACTACTGTGTCATTCCCTGTTCCTCCACGGATAACATGACGACCTGTGCCACCATCAATGGTATCATTGCCATCACCACCCTCAATTTCGTCATTTCCACCTTCCCCTTTTAGGGTGTCGTTGCCATCACCACCTCTGATGAGGTCATTGCCATCTCCTCCCGCGATATCATCATTTCCTTCACCCCCAATGAGCTTGTCATCTCCACTGTAGCCTCTGAGGTAATCTGCATATTGTGTTCCTGTTACTTGAAACACTTCTACGTTATTGTAGTTTAGTAATGGCTGATGAGACCCATAATACAATCTATGCCATAAACCTTCAAAACTATTGGTATAGGTGTTAGTTACTCCATAACCACCGTTTCCTAAATAGGTGAAACTGGCACTGCTATAATCCACAATCAGGGTGTCTGTACCATCGCCTCCGTCATATATCTTGTTGCTGACTAGATCACTGCCCGTTGCTTCAAACTGATCATTCCCGTTGGTAATCGTTCCGGTCAATTCTGTGGTCGTGCCAATGATATAATCTGTCGTTGTTGCCAGGGTTAAGATGATAGTCTCGTCATTTTCTTGAATGTTGTCCTCAAGAGGAGAAATTGTCAGGGTAACTGTATCCGCTCCAGCCGCAAAGGAAACTGTTCCGGTAGTGGCAGTATGGGATGTGGCACCAGTCTGACTATAGTCTGTGTTGAATATAGCTGAACCTGATACGGTGTAATTGACGGTTAACTCACTGGTGATATTGCCTGTTCGGGTGAAGGTGTAGAGAATATTCGCCCCGCTATGTTCTGCTACTTTCTTCGGAGAAGTAGCTAATGTGACTATTGGTTTTGTCGTTACCTCCGTAGTATCAATAGCTATTGACCATCCGCCCGCGATGTTGCCAATATCTACCCCTGTATCGTCCACCACATACAGATTCCATATACCATTGGGGATGGTGTTGTTAAATACGGAAAAATCTATTCCATAGTCACCACTGGGAGCAGGAGAATTATTAAATCTGTCATCTGTTTCATAGTCTGTGGCTCGATAACTACCACTGCTGATCTGACCTTGATCCGGCAGAAAATCACTGGCATTGGGGTCAAAGGTTAAGGTGACATTGTTTAAGTCCCAAGACCAACCTGCATCTGACATTAACAAGATATTGGCACCTGTAGGACCTATCAGTAGAATATCAAGGTCATCGGGATAAGTATGACTAATATTGCTTAGGGTTACTTTCAAACTCGTAATTGTGCCATTTAACCCGGAGACGTTGATACTTGAGGGGTAGGTTGTTGCTGCTCCACCATTAGGAATGGTAATTTCATTGGGATTAGTGAAAACTAGATTTTGCTGACTCATTTTAATTACTCCTGGTTTAGTTAGCACGCAGAAATCTTGCGTATATAAAAAAACGGCTGTTATGTAATATTCTGAGTGTGGTAGCTTCTTCCTAACATGAGTAAGGGAAGCGTAACACATCACTTTTAAATGTGATTTTGATCAAACAAACAGCCTACAGGCGATCGCTCTTAACTCACTAGCATCCGCTCCAATGCAGTGTGCCAGTAGAGATTGGGCTTGAGCTATATTCATATTTCCACCAAAAACAGAGGCTATAGCGGTGGTAGTCACCAGTTATGACATTTCATCGTAATTACCTCAAACAAAATTTTACTGATTCCAGTATAAGTCTTCCAGTATAATATATCAAATCCTGTCTAAATAATAGACATCTCCGAGAATTAAATGTACGTGACTTGAAACCCTTGTAGAGACGTTCCGTGGAACGTCTCTACGATCTTTTTCGGAGATGTCTAATGATTATTTTCTGTTTAACTTTTAATGAAAATTAATGAAAAATATGGATACTGCTGTGACTAAATAATTCAAACACTGGACATAAATGGATATAGTGCTATAAGAGGTTGTTTGAAAAGTATTAGATGA